>JAPSKJ010000008.1 GCA_031177735.1 Nocardioides sp. | reverse complement strand
GGCGAACGCGGAGCGCGCCCTCGCTCTGGGTGAGAGCGAACGCGTCGACGTGCCCGTGGTCGAGCTCCAGCACGAAGTCGTCCGCTGCGGCCGGTGTGGTCAGCACAGCGACGGCTGTCGGTAGGGCGAGCGCCAACACGCTGACCAGGAGGACGCACAGCCGGGGGAGTCGGCTGCGCCCACAGTGTGTAGCCAGGGGAGACATCGGCGTCCTTCTCTCCAGACCCAGGACGAGCCTTAATGATAATGAGACGCAATAGTAACAGCGCGGGCCTCCGTCGCTTGCTTCCACCTTAATGAGAATGAGTATCATTCGCCACTCCGTCACAACGAGAGGACACTGATGAGGAGAAGGATCGACAAGGCGCCCGGTGTGGTAGCCGCGGTCACTGCGACGGCGCTGCTGGGATTGCCCGTCCTCGGTGCGCCACCGGCGGGCGCTGCCCGGGGTGGGGCCACCGTGGCTGGGGTGGTCCCGACCGCCCTCGCCCACGCCCACCTGCCGCGCGGGTACGCACTCGAGCTGCTCGAGCCGACCAGCAACGGCGTGGCGGCAGCCGCGCTGGGCATCAACGACGCGGGTGACGTCGTCGGCATCGCTCGGCCGACGACCGGCGCACGGCCGCAGGCCACCGTGCTCTGGGAGCGCCACGGTGACCACTTCCACGCCCACGAGCTGGCGAACCTGTCCGACTCCACCTTCTCGCGCGGATTCGACCTGAACGCATCGACGGTCATCGTCGGTGAGGCGTTCGACGCTGGCGGGACGTCGGTGCCGGTCACGTGGACGGGCGACGGCGCACCCGAGCACGTCACCGGCCTCAATGAGGCCGGCACGGGCATCCTGCGTGACATCAACGACGACGGAACCGCCGTCGGCAACGCGTCGGGCGTCGGCGTGCTGCTGAGGCCCGACGGCACGGTCGCGGCGCTGCCGAGACCGGCGCCGGGGGAGGCCGGCGCGACCGTGGCGAGCTACTCCGCGGCGACCATCTCGCCCGCCGGCGTCGTCGGCGGCCGGGCCTCGGTCGTCGTCCCCCACGGCGACCACACGCACACGCACCTGGCCGGTGTCGTCTGGGATGGTGAGGAGCAGCGCCTGCTCGATCCGCCCGCGGGCGGTTCGTCCCCCGACGTCACCGGTGTGACCGACGACGGCGACGCCGTCGGCTCCGCGACTGTCGGCACCGCCGAGGTCGCCGTGACCTGGGACGAGACCGGAGCGGTGAGCCAGCTGCCGACGCCCGGGATCGCCGAGTTCCCGCACGTTGCGGCGAAGGCGACCGAGGGCGGCATCGTCGTCGGCAACGCGTCCAAGTTCGCCGGGAACACCTCGTTCGGCGGTGCGGCCGTCGCCTGGGACAGCCACGGGGTCGCCGACCTCAACACCCTCGTCGAGGAGCTGCCGGAGGGCGTGACCCTGCAAGCGGCGTCCGACATCAATGCCGCCGGTCAGATCGTCGGCACGGCAATGACTGCTGGCGGCCAGCGCGGCTTCGTGCTGACGCCGGTCGAGGAGGGCCCGGCCTCCACCACGCTGGTGATCGCCGGCCTCGCCGACCACTACCACTCCGGCGCCGAGGTCGCACTGCGCGCCGTCCAGGAACCCCAGACCGGGCTGGACCACTACCACTGGTTCACCCGGCCCGCGGGCTCCCAGGAGTGGATCGCGGTGGCGGGGTTGACGGCGGGTCGGTACACCTTCACCGCCGCGCCCGAGCACGACGGCATCGAGGTGATCGCGCGGTTGTACGACGACCAGCACACCGTCGTCGCCGAGTCGGCCCCGGTCACCATCCACGTCAAGGACCACGCCGACCCGACGGCTCCGCCGAAGACGGACCTCCCCGCCGGTGCCACTCCGTCCGCCGTGGCGGTGACCGACCTGGCCATCGCGCGGACGGTGAAGGCCGCGGGCAGGCGCGGAGCGGTCTCCTTGGCCGTGCGTGCCGCGGGCAAGCCGGTGATCGGGACCTTCCTGGTGCAGGTCGGGAACAGGACGCAGGCCGTGCGGAGCGACGACGGGACGCTGTCGTTCGTCCTCGGCAAGAAGGCCGCGCGCCGGACCTCCGGTCAGCGGGTGAAGGCGCAGATCGTCTACGCGGGCTCAGCGGAGCTGCTGCCGTTCGCGACGTCGACCATGATCAAGGTCGCGAAGCGTCGCTGAGCGGTCGGCGCCGAGTCGTCGCCCGACCGTCAGGCGCGGTCGGGCGACGACAGGGCCGACTCGCCGGCCCGGTGGCCGAGGATGGGCCCGCAAGCTAGCGATAATCGTCATCAATAGCAGCTCGGAAGTGGGGAGCCTCCGATGACGGAGTCGCAGGTCGAGGAGCGCACGCCCACCTTCGGGCAGGCCGAGCTGGTCGCCGTCGCGGTCATCACGGCGATGCTGGTGGGCGGCTCCCTGCGGGAGTACGCCGACGGCGAGGCGTTCCGGACCTGGTGCACCATGTTCGTGGCGGTGGTGGTGCAGTCGACCCCGTTCCTCCTGGGGGGCGTGCTGCTCTCCGCCGCGATCGCACGTTTCCTCTCTGAAGGCGTGCTGCGCCGGGTGCTGCCGGCCAACCCCGTGCTGGCCGTGCCGGTGGCCGGTGTGGCTGGAGTGGGGCTGCCGGGCTGCGAGTGCGCGGCCGTGCCCATCGCGGACGGCCTGATCCGCCGCGGCCTGCGGCCGGCGGTCGCGCTGACGTTCCTCCTCGCCGCCCCGGCGATCAATCCCGCTGTCATCGTCTCGACCGCGGTGGCGTTCCCGGGGCATCCGGCGATGGTCGCCGCCCGGGTGCTGGCCTCGCTGGTGACGGCTGTCCTGGTGGGGTGGTGGTGCCTGCGCCGCGGTGAACGCCTCCGGCTGCGCACCCGGGCGGCCCCGCACGACCACGGGTCGGACTTCGTGGCGACGGCACGCCACGACTTCCTGCACGCGGGTGGTTTCCTGGTGGCGGGGGCCATGATCGCCGCGGCGATCAACACCTTCGTGCCGCGGTCCGTGGTCGACACCGTCGCCGGTCAGGCGCTGGTCGCCGCCCTGACGATGGCGGCCTTCGCCTTCCTCGCCGCGCTCTGCTCGGAGTCCGA
This sequence comes from Nocardioides sp., assembly GCA_031177735.1. Lineage (GTDB taxonomy): Bacteria > Actinomycetota > Actinomycetes > Propionibacteriales > Nocardioidaceae > Nocardioides. The sequence continues at coordinate 22,796 of JAPSKJ010000008.1, read as the reverse complement.
CGCATTCATCGCCGCCAGTATGACGGCCTTCTCCGACACCGCGAAGCTGGTCTTCCTCGTCGTTGGCCCGGCGATGGACGTCAAGCTCGCTGCCATGGAGTCGGGACAGTTCGGAGCAGCGTTCGCGCGGCAGTTCGTGCCCGTCGTACTCACGGTCGCCGTCGCGACCGCCTCGCTGGTCGGCTGGTGGCTGCTGTGACGCCGCGGACCCAGGGCGTGGTGCTCGCCGTGCTCGCTGCGGTGCTGCTCCGGCTGGCGTGGACGGGGGAGTACCTGCGGTTCGTGACGCCGTGGATGCGCTGGCCGTTGCTGGGGGCCGGGATCATCCTGGGCTTCCTCGCGCTGCGACCGCTCCTCCGCACCGACCGAGGAAGCGACCACCACCCGGTCCCGCGCAGCGCCTGGCTCCTCATCCTGCCCACCCTGGTCGTCTTCGCCGTGGCACCACCGCCGCTGGGGGCGTTCCTGGCGGAGCGGCGGGCCGACCAGGTCGGAACGCCGCGTGAGCCCGTCCAGATCGCCGCCGGCACCGGACCGCTCACCCTGCTGCCGGGCGAGTTGCAGTGGGCCGCCGCGCAACCCGACGACCCTGTCGGCCTGGCCGGCCGGGAGGTGTCGGTGACCGGCTTCGTCAGCCGCGACGCCGAGGCGTGGTACGTCACTCGACTCGAGGTGTTCTGCTGTGCCGCGGACGCCATCGTCACGCGGGTCCGGGTGGCGGGGCAGGACCCGCCGCCGCGCGACGAGTGGGTCGAGGTTGTCGGCACGTGGGTCGCCGGCACCGGCAGCGACCCGGCAGCGCCCCCGGTCCTCGAGGCGCTCCGGGTCACGCCGCAGCAGGCTCCGCGCAACACCTACGGGTGAGCGTGCGGACGGGCTGCTCGACGCCAGGGAGCGGTCGTGGCGAGCGGCGCGCTGGCGGGTCGGGTGGCCTGCTCGGAACGCCGGGGTGTGTACTCGCGAGTACGCCGGAAGGCTATTAGCGTCACGGTGCATCTGCTCCAGACGTCGTCCGGAGCAATCCCGCGCAACCACGAGGAGTCACCGCTGTGTCGTCGCTGCCCCCCACCGAACGCCTCGCCGCCCGTGAGGCCACCCGGGTCGACGGCCAGAACGCCCGCTCCTGGCAGCTGGTCAACGCCCGCTCGGTGGAGCTGTTCGACGCCGCGCAGCTGGGCCGGGCCGACCAGATCATCCTCGACCTCGAGGACGCCGTCGACCCGCTGCTGAAGGCGGAGGCGCGGGCCGGCGTCATCGAGTGGCTCAGCGCCGGTGGCAGTGCCTGGGTGCGGATCAACGACTGCACCACGCCGTTCTGGTCCGACGACGTGGCCGAGCTCGCCGGGGTCCCGGGGCTGCGCGGCGTCATGCTCGCGAAGGTCGAGTCGCCCGACCACGTCACGGACACCTGGCAGCGCCTCGGCGGCGCGACGCCGGTGCTGCCCCTGGTGGAGTCGGCGCTCGGCATTGAGAACGCCGTGTCGATCGCCAGCGCCCGCGGTGCCTTCCGGCTCGCCTTCGGCAGCGGCGACTACCGCCGGGACACCGGCGCCGAGAACAACCCGCTCGCCATGGCCTACCCGCGCACCCGGCTCGTGCTCGCCAGCCGGATCGGCAGCCTCCCCGGCCCGATCGACGGGCCCACGGTCGGCAGCAGCCACGCCATCCTGCGCGAGCAGGCCGCCGACGCCGTCGGCATGGGCATGACCGGCAAGCTCTGCCTCGATCTCGAGCAGCCGGCAGTGATCAACGAGGCGATGAGCCCGACGCCGTCCGACGTGGCCTGGGCGATGGACTTCCTGCGCGACTTCGCCGAGGCCGGCGGTGTGATCCGCGACGGCAGCGACAAGCCGCGTCTCGCTCGCGCGGAGACGATTCGCACGCGAGCGGCGATCTTCCGCATCCCGGTCGACTGACAGGTCGCGCCCGCTGCGGGTGGCGGAGGGCGCATGCTCGTCAAGGTATGCAGGGAAGTGCTCGCTTCCCGTGCGGAACTCCGCACGGGAAGCGGGCATTCGGCTGCATACCTTGATGAACATCCGCGCGCGGCGCCCCGCGCGCTCACCCCGCGGTCGGCAGCACCTTGCCGGGGTTCATCAGCCCGGTCGGGTCCAGGGCCTGCTTCACCATGCGCATCAGGTCGACCTCGACGTCGGACTTGTACCTCGCGGCCGCCGCTCGCTTGAGCGCCCCGAGCCCGTGCTCGGCGCTGATCGAGCCACCGAGTGCGGTGACGGTCTCGTACACCGCCCGGGTCAGGTCGGCGGCGGCCGCGCGCAGGGCGGCGTCGTCACCGACCGGGGCGCTCAGGTTGTAGTGCAGGTTGCCGTCACCGACGTGGCCGTAGGTCACCGGCCGCACCCCCGGGAGCAGCTCCTCCAGTCGAGGCCGCATCTCGGTGACGAACCGCGCCAGGTCGTCGATGGGCAGGGTGACGTCGTGCTTGATCGACACGCCCTCGGACTTCTGAGCCTCGGAGATGTCCTCGCGCAGCCGCCACAGCGCCGATCGCTGCGCGGGGCCGCCGGCGATCACCGCGTCGCCGACCAGGTCGGCCTCGACCGCCTCGCCGAGCGCGGCCTCGAGCCTGGCTTCGACGTCGTCGGTCGAGCCGGCGATCTCGACGAGGGCGTACCACGCGTGCGGCTCACCGAACGGATCCCGCGACCCGGGCTGGTGGGTCAGCACCAGGTCCAGGGCCTGCCGGCCGAGCAGCTCGTACGTCGTCAGCTGACCGCCGCCGTGCTGGCGCAGCACGGGCAGCAGGGCCGTCGCCGCGTCGACCGAGTCGAGCGCGAGGAACGCCGTCGCCCGGCGCGGCGTCGGGGGCATCAGTCGTAGCACCGCGGCGGTGACGATGCCGAGCGTGCCCTCGGAGCCGATGAACAGCTGCTTGAGGTCGTAGCCGGTGTTGTCCTTGCGCAGCGGACGCAGGCCGTCCCACACCCGACCGTCCGGCAGGACGACCTCGAGGCCGAGCACCAGGTCGCGCATCATCCCGTACCGCAGCACGGCCGTGCCGCCGGCGTTGGTGGCGATGGTGCCGCCGATGGTGCACGAGCCCTCGGAGCCCAGCGAGAGCGGGAAGAGCCGGTCGGAGGCGGTGGCCGCCTCCTGCACCGCCTGCAGCGGCACCCCTGCCTCCACCGTGATCGTGTCGGCGATCGGGTCGACCGTGCGGATCCGTCGCATCCGGCCCAGCGAGAGCACCACCTGCTCACCGGAGCCGTCGGGCACGCCACCGCCCACCAGGCCGGTGTTGCCGCCCTGCGGCACGATCCCGACGCCGGCCTCGGCGCACAGGCGTACGGCGGCGGCCACACCCTCGGTGTCGGCCGGCCGCACCACGGCGCTGGCCGTGCCGGTGAAGGCGCCAGTCCAGTCGCTGGTGTAGGGCGCCACGTCGTCGGGGTCGGTGAGCACAGCGGTCTCGCCGAGCGCGGCACGCAGCCGCTGGTGCAACTGGTCGTGGGTCATGGTCTCCTCCGTAGGGGTCAGGCGAGCACCAGCGCCACCACGAGCGCCACCGGGAGGCTGGCGAGCGTGGTGACGAGGATGCTCTCGCGGGCGACGTCCTCGCCCACGCGGTAGCGGGTTGCGTGCAGGAAGATGTTCTGGGCCGTGGGCAGCGCTGCGGTGAGCACGACGCCCAGCAGCACCGGCCCGTCGAGACCGAAGGCGGTGCCCACCAGCCAGGCGACGACGGGCATCACGGCCAGCTTGAGGACCGCGATGGCCGCCACCTCGCGGTTGTGGCCGGCGCGCCCCGGCGCGGGGCTCAGTCGCAGCGCCGCGCCGTAGGACAGCAGCAGCAGCGGGATGGCCGCACCCGCCATCAGCTGCAGCGGCTGGTCGACGACGCGGGGGAGGTCGTGGTGGGTGATCGCCAGGGTCAGTCCCGCCACGGCCGCGATCGTGAGCGGGTTGCTGACCAGCCGGCGCAGGGCCGCGCGGCCGCCACCGGCGCGGCCGGTGTGGCGGTCGAGGACGGCCAGGGCGATGGGCTGCACGAGCAGCATCTGGACCAGCAGCGTCGGCACGACCACGGTGATGTCGCCGACGACGTAGGCCGCGATGGCGATGCCGAGGTTGCCGGCGTTGACGTAGGACGACGCGAGCGCCCCGACCACCACCGCGCCCAGGTCCAGCCGCCAGTACAGGCCGGCCACAGCGGCGTACACGCCGAAGCTGGCGGCCAGCGAGGCGGCCGACGCGACCAGGTTGGCAGCCGCCCCGCCGAGCTCGATGTCGCTGATCGTCACCACCATGAGTGCCGGTGAGGCGACGAAGAACGCCACCTCGCCCAAGGTCCGCTGCGAGCGTGCGTCGAGGATGCCCCGGTGGGCGAGCGCGAACCCGCAGGCGATGACGACCAGGATCGTCGTGAAGCCGGTCAGCAGGCCCATGCAACCGCCCCGCGATGCCGCTTCGGCAATGGACGATGCCCGTGCGCGCTGCCTACGGTCGCGCGGTGAGTGACGGACGAGTGGTCATGGTGGGTGCCCTGCGGGCCGAGCTGGACGCGGTGCTGCGCGAGCGCTACGGCGCCGAGCGGCTCGACGAGATCGACGACGACCGGGCCGGCCGGGCGCGGGTGGCCGTCACCAGCGGCGTGTGGGGCGTGCGGGCCGAGCACCTCGACCGGCTGCCCTCGCTCGGAGCGATCGTGAACTTCGGCGTCGGCTACGACTCGACCGACGTCGCCGAGGCGGCCCGCCGTGGCATCGTCGTGTCGAACACCCCCGACGTCCTCACCGACTGCGTCGCCGACACGGCCGTCGGCCTGGTCATCGACGTGATGCGCGGTCTCTCGGCCGCTGACCGGTTCGTGCGCCGCGGGGAGTGGGCCGCCGGTCGGGTGCCTGCGCTGGCCCGTCGGGTCAGCGGCTCCCGGGTGGGCATCCTCGGCCTCGGCCGGATCGGCGAGGCCATCGCCCGTCGTCTGGTCGGCTTCGATGCGACGGTGAGCTACCACAACCGGCGCCAGCGCCCCGAGCTCCCCTACGCGTACGCCGCCAGCGTGCTCGACCTCGCCCGCGATTGCGACGTGCTGGTGATCGCCGCCTCGGGCGGCGCGGACTCCCGCCACCTGGTCGACGCCGACGTGCTCGACGCGCTCGGATCGGACGGCTTCGTGGTCAACGTCGCCCGCGGGTCGGTGGTGGACGAGTCGGCGCTGATCGCCGCACTGGACGCCGGCCGGATCGCCGGCGCGGGCCTCGACGTCTTCGCCGAGGAGCCGCACGTGCCGGCCGCGCTGCTCGAGCGCGACGACGTGGTGCTGCTCCCGCACCTCGGCTCCGCGACCGTCGAGACCCGTGCCGCGATGACGGAGATGACGCTGGCCAACGTCGAGCGCTTCCTGACCGAGGGCGACCTGGTCACGCCCGTCCCGCTGTAGCGCGCCGCCTGGGGGTGGGGGCGTTCGCCGCGGCGTCCTCACGAGCTCCGCAGCCGGACGTGCTCGGGCCGAATGCTGGCCACGTCCGGCGTGCCGAGCAGGCACATCGCTCGGCGCATCTCGTCGACCAGGAGGTCGAGCGTCGTGCTCACGCCGCGTTGACCGCCCACCATGAGGCCGTAGAGGTAGGCCCGGCCGACCAGCACCCCGCGGGCACCGAGCCCGAGCGCGGCGACGATGTCTCCGCCGGAGCGGACGCCGGAGTCGAGGTAGACCTCGGTGCGGTCGCCGACCGCGTCGACCACCTCGGGCAGCAGCTCCAGCGGCACGGGGGCACGGTCGAGCTGGCGGCCGCCGTGGTTGGAGAGCACCAGCGCGTCGGCGCCGGCGTCGACGGCGGCGCGGGCGTCGGCGACGGAGAGGATGCCCTTGACGACCACCGGGCCGTGCCACCGCTCCTTGAGCCAGCCGATGTCACTGGGCCGGAGCGCCTGCTCGCGCAGCTCGTTGGACATGCCCCAGCGACCGTAGGGCGAGCCTTCGGGGAAGGTGGCGAAGCGCAGCGGGTCGGTGGTGAGGATGTTGGCCACCCAGCCCGGGTGGCGGGCCAGCCCGGCCAGTGTGCGCAGGGTCAGCTGCGGGGGGATGGCGAAGCCGTTGCGCTTGTCCTTGCGCTTCATCCCGCTGACCGTGGTGTCCACGGTCAGCATGAGCGCCTCGTAGCCCTGCTCGGCGGCCTCGGCGATGTGTGCCTGGCTGACGGCGCGGTCCTTCATCAGGTAGACCTGGAACCAGTTCCGCCCGGCCGGAGCGGCGGCCGCGGTGTCGGTGATCGACGTGGTGGCGTAGGTCGACAGCGTGTAGGGGACTCCCGCGGCCGCGGCCGCGGCCGCGACGGCCCGCTCGCCGGTGTGGTGGCTGAGCCGGGTGTAGCCGGTGGGGGCCAGCACGATCGGCGCAGCGGCCGGGCGGCCCAGGATCGTCGTGGTCACGTCGGGCCGGGCGACCTGCTCGAAGGCCGTCGGTCGGAGCTCGACCCGGTCGAAGGCAGCGCGGTTGCGGACCATCGCGTGCTCGCCGTCGGACCCGCTCTCGACGTAGTCCCAGACGGCGGGCGGCACCCGCCGTCGCGCCATCCGCTCCAGGTCGTCGACGCTCAGGCACCGTGCGAGGCGGCGACGCGTGGGGCTGGGGGAGAAGGGGCGGGCCTTGAGGAACGGCTCCAGGTCGCGCCAGCGCGGGCGGCGCCGGGTGACGGCGACCAGCTCGGCGACCGCGGCCGCCGTGCGTGCGTCGGTGACCTCGGGGGCTGGCGCCTGCAGGTCGAGACCCTCGGTCGTCGGCATCACTGGACTCCTCGCTCACTTGTCATATAACGTTCGGACTCATCATACAAGCAATCCAGTTCGAGGAGCACCCATGTCCGGCGATCGCATCCGCAGCCTCACCCTGTCCCACGTCGTGTTGCCGCTCGACAACCCGGTCAGCGACGCCAAGGTGCTCACCGGGCGGCAGAAGCCGCTGACCGAGACCGTCCTGCTGTTCGTCGAGGTGACCACCGAGCAGGGCCTGCAGGGGATGGGCTTCAGCTACTCCAAGCGCGCCGGCGGCCCGGCGCAGTACCGGCATCTCGCCGAGGTCGCCGAGGTCGCGATCGGGCAGGACCCCTCCGACATCGAGCGGATCTACACCTCGCTGCTGTGGGCCGGCGCCTCCGTGGGCCGCTCGGGCGTCGCCACCCAGGCCATCGCTGCGCTCGACGTCGCGCTGTGGGACCTCAAGGCGCGGCGGGCCTCCCTCCCGCTGGCCAAGCTGCTCGGCGCGCACCGCGACTCCTGCCGCGTCTACAACACCTCCGGTGGCTTCCTGCAGGCCTCGGTGGAGGAGATCAAGGAGAAGGCGACCGCCTCGCTGGAGGCCGGCATCGGCGGCATCAAGATCAAGGTCGGCCAGCCCGACTGGGCCGAGGACCTGCGCCGCGTGGCCGCCCTGCGCGAGCACCTCGGCGACACCCCGTTCATGGTCGACGCCAATCAGCAGTGGGACCGCGCCCGGGCCCGCCGGATGTGCCGGGAGCTGGAGGCCTTCGACCTGATCTGGATCGAGGAGCCGCTCGACGCCTGGGACGCCGTCGGCCACGCGGACCTCTCCCGCACCTTCGACACGCCGATCGCGACCGGCGAGATGCTCACCTCGGTGCCGGAGCACATGGCGCTGATCGACGCCGGCTACCGCGGCATCGTGCAGCCCGACGCTCCGCGCATCGGCGGCATCACGCCCTTCCTCCGCTTCGCGACCCTCGCCTCGCACGCCGGGCTGGCGCTGGCCCCGCACTACGCGATGGAGATCCACCTGCACCTCGCGGCGGCGTACCCGACCGAGCCGTGGGTCGAGCACTTCGAGTGGCTCAACCCGCTCTTCGAGGAGCGCATCGAGATCCGCGAGGGCCAGATGTTCGTGCCCGACCGCCCGGGCCTCGGCTTCACCCTCAGCGAGCGGATGCGTTCGCTGACCCGGGAGACCGTAACCTTCGGCTCGTGACCACCACGCTCGCCCAGACGGTCGTCGCCGGGCTGAAGGCGCGCATCCTCGACGGCTCGCTCGGACCGGGGGTCAAGCTCCCGTCCGAGGCCGAGCTGATCGAGGAGTACGGCGTCTCGCGGACCGTGGTCCGCGAGGCGGTGACCCGGTTGCGGGCCGAGGGCCTCGTGGAGACCTTCCAGGGTCGCGGCTCGTTCGTGCTGGCGGTGCCCGAGCCGACCTCGTTCACCGTCGAGGCCTCGGCCATCCGGTCGCAGGCCGACGTGCTGGCCATGGTCGACTTCCGGATGGGCATCGAGAGCGAGGCGGCCTACCTGGCCGCGGCGCGCCGCTCGCCGGCGGAGGCCGAGGCGGTGCGCGAGGCGCTGGAGGCGTTCACCGCGGCGGGCCCGGAGGAGGCGGTCGAAGCCGACTTCGCCTTCCACCGGGCCGTCGCGGCGGCCACCGGCAACCGGTTCTACGTGGACCTGCTCGACTCGCTGGGTCCGATGATGATCATGCTGCCGCGCACCCGGCTGCCCGAGGAGTTCTCGCTCACCGACGCCGCCCATGTCGAGCGGGTCCGACGCGAGCACGACAACGTCGCCGCGGCCGTCATCGCCGGCGACGCCGAGACCGCGCGCGCGGCGATGCGGGTCCACCTGGGCAACACGCGTCGGCGGCTGCGGTGACGTTGCCCCGGTGGCATCATGTGAGTCTGGATCGGTATTGGCGGCGTCATGTGAGCCCCGTCACGATCGAGGGATGAATCGACTCCCACAGGAATTCTCTCCGACATCGATGATGAGCCGCCGCCGGCTCGTCCAGTCAGCAGCAGCCGGAACGCTGATCGGCGCCGCGAGCGGCGTCACCGCGGCCGGGCTCGCCACCCCTGCCACGGCCGCGAAGGGGAGCTCCGCACGAGGCGTCCGCGACGCGATGCTCCGGGCCGCTGCCTACATGGACGAGAAGGTCTCCTACGAGGGCGCCTACGTCTGGAGCTACCGCCCCGACCTGTCGCTCACCTGGGGCGAGATGGAGGCTCGGCGCACCATGTGCTGGGTGCAGCCGCCGGGGACCCCGACCGTCGGGCACGCACTGCTCGACGCGTACGTCGCCACGGGTGAGAAGCGGTTCCTCCACGCAGCGCGCCGCACCGGCCGCGCGCTCGTCCGCGCCCAGCGTCCCGAGGGCGGCTGGAACTACATTCACGACTTCGCGGGCGCGAAGTCGCTGAAGCGGTGGTACGAGTCGATCGGGATCAACGGTTGGCGGCTGGAGGAGTTCCAGCACCTCTACGACAACTCCACCTTCGACGACGCGGCCACCTCGACCGCCGGGCAGCTGATCCTGCGGCTGCACCTGATCGACCCGCGCGACCGGGGCTTCAAGAGGTCCCTCGCGAAGGTGATCGGCTTCATCACCGACGCCCAGATCAGCGGGGGCGTCGGTGACGGCGGCTGGCCACAGCGCTGGCCCGTCGACGCCAACGCGACCACCGAGATGCCGTGGCCGGACACGCGCCCGTCCTGGCTCCCCGCCGACGCGAAGCCGGGGATGGTCGACGGCGACTACACGCAGCACGTCACCTTCAACGACAACGTGCTCGGCGAGAACATCAAGCTCCTGCTGATGTGTGTCGTCTCCCTGGGCCGCGACGACCTCATCGAGCCCGTGCGTCGAGCCATGGAGTGCGTACGCCGCATGCAGCAGCCCGCACCCCAGGCCGGCTGGGGCCTCCAGCACCTCGCCGAGGACCTCGACGGGCGTCCGGCGGGCGCGGTGGCGTCCGGTCGCTCCTACGAGCCGCGCGCGCTGACCACGCACACCACCCAAACCAACATCGAGCAGCTGTTCACCTACTTCCAGCTCACCGGCGACCGCACGTTCCTGGACGGCGTCCCAGCGGCCCTGGACTGGCTGGCGAGCTGCCGGCTGACCGACCAGCAACGGGCCGAGAACCCGCTGATCGCGAGCCGGACCCATCCCACCTTCGTCGAGGAGGGCAGCAACCGGGCGCTGTTCGTGCACCGATTCGGCTCCAACGTCAACAACGGGGCCTACTACTACGACTACGACCACCACGACACGCTCAGCCACTACTCCGGCGGCCGTTCGGTGGCGGAGTCACGCCTGCGTATCGAGTACGACCGGCTGCGCTCGCTCTCCGACGCCGAGGTCGCCGACCTGGTGGCGCGTTCCCCGATGACCCCAGGGGGGTCCTACGACCTGCCGCCGTTCTTCTCCCTGCACGACCTGAGCCTGCTCGAGCTGCTGCGCGAGACGGACCACACCGTCGATGCGCCTTCGGATGCCGAGGTGGCGGCGGTGATCGCCGACCTGGGGGAGAAGGGCTACTGGCTCTCCGCGGCCGAGGCGGTCACCAACCCGTTTCGCGGCCCGGGGACCACGCACCCCTACGACGGGAAGGCCTACATGAGCAAGCATGTCGGGGACATCTTCGACACCTCGCCCTACCCGTCCGACAACCCGCCCGCTGTGCCGCCCTACCAGCCGACCGCGCCGCCCCAGCTGATCACCACCGAGACCTTCGTCGAGAACCTCGGCACGCTCATCCGCGCCGCCGCCTCCTGATCAGATGAGGAAGCAGAACGGGTGGCCCGGCGGTCGCCGGGCCACCCGTTCCCCTAGGTCTTGCAGATCGCGCGGTGAGGGCGCCTGCCGCCACCCACCCACGGTCTCCTACTTCTGCTGATGCTCCCCGAGCGGGGTGAAGCAGAACTTCCCGCCGGCGAGCCGCTCGTCGGGCCCCTGCGGGCCGTCGTCGACGGCGTCACCGAGCAGCTCCGCGGCGTACACCTCGGAGTCGTCCTGCGGGTGGTAGCCGATCGCCTCGCCGGCCTCCAACGACCACCAGTTGCGGGTGTTGCGGGAGATGCCCCACACCACCCGGAAGCCGGGCTCTGGGATGGCCAAGCAGGCCTCGAGGAGGCGGGCGCCGTCGTCGGGGGACATCCAGGTCCACAGCGAGCGACGGTCCCACGGCTGCTCGAAGCAGGAGCCGATCCGCACCGCGGTCACGTCGATGCCGTAGCGGTCGTGGAAGAGGCTCCCGAGGGCCTCCATCGCGACCTTGCTGACACCGTAATAGGTGTCGGGCCGGGGGAAGGCGTTCGCCGGAAGCCCGCCCTCGGGCCCATCCGTTGACACCGTCTCGAGATCGTAGAAGCCGGTCGCATGGTTGCTGGAGGCCAGCACGACGCGACGGACCCCGGCGTCCCGGGCGGCCTCCAGGACCACCCGGGTGCCGTCGATGTTGACGGAGAGGATGTCGGCCCAGGGGGCCTCGACGCTGATGCCGCCGAGGTGGATGATCGCGTCCGCCCCTTCACACGCAGCGCGCATCGCGACCTCGTCGGTCACCGACGCTTCGATGATCTCGACGGCCTCGCCCTCGGCGGCGGGCTGGGGACGGACGACGTCCAACAGGCGCAGGGTGCGGCCCTCGCGGGCCAGGCGCGGGCGCATCAGCCGCCCGACGACGCCGTTAGCGCCGGTGATGAGTACGGTCTCGGTCATGGTTCCTTCCGGTTGAGCGACGAGTTTCAGGCGGAGCGGAGCTCTTCGACAGCGTCGAGGTACTCGCCGAGATCGGCACCGTGCTTGTCGATGACCGACTGGGTCGCCTCGCGCCAGGGAGTGAGATCACTGATCTCAGTGATCGTGACGCCCGCGGCGCGCAGCTTCTCCAGGTCGGTCTCGACCTGGGCGTCCCACTTCTCACGCTGGAACGGCGCGGCCTCGTCCGCGGCCTTCTGGAGGGCGTCCTGGTCCTCGCTGGAGAGCCCGTCCCAGACGTCCTTGTTGATCAGGAGCACCTCGGCGACGCGCATGTGCCGGTCGAGGGTGTAGTTCTTCGCGACCTCGTAGTGGGAGGCGGAGTAGTAGGACGGCTCGTTGTTCTCGGCACCGTCGAGCAGCCCGCTCTGCAGCGAGCTGTAGACCTCGCCGTAGTCCATTGGAGTGGGCGAGCCGCCCAGCGCCTTGATGAAGTCGATCTGCACCTGCGACTCCTGGACCCGGATCTTGAGCCCCTTGACGTCGGCCGGCGCCTTGATGGGCCTCTTGGAGGTGTAGAAGCTGCGGGCACCTGGGTCGAAGTAGCCCAGCCCCTTGAAGCCGGCGCCTTCCACCTCGCCGAGCAGCTTCTTGCCGCTGTCGCTCTCGAGGAAGCGCCACAGGTGGTCGGAGTCATCGAAGAGGTACGGGAGGCTGAACAGCCCCATCGCGGGCACGAACTCGCCCATCGGTGCCGAGCTGATCCGGGTCATCTCGATCGAGCCCATCTGGACCTGCTCGATCGCGTCGGACTCCTCGCCCAACTGGGCGTTGGGATAGACCTGGATCTTGATCCGGCCGTCGGTGTACTGCTCGGCCAGCTCGGCGAACTTCTTGTCGCCCAGGGTGGTCGGGTAGTTGTCGGGGTGGGTCTCGGCCAGCTTGAAGGTCTTCGAGCCGCCTCCGCCGTCGCCGCCGCTGCCGCGGAGAGATCCTCCACCGCAGGCGCTGAGGGCGAGGCCGCCGGTGACCGCGGCGGCGCCGAAGGCGCCGGCCTTGAACAGGGAGCGCCGCGTTAGCGGCTGGTTGGCGGAGGTGTTCATGGTTGGTTCCTTTCGAGGGTGACTACTGTCCGAGCGCATCGGGGAGGGCGAGTGAGAAGAACGGGACGAAGGTGATCAGCAGAAGAGTGACGAGCATCGGGATCAGGAAGAGGCAGACCGTCTTGATGACGTTCTCGATGGACGTACGCCCGATCGCGCAGCCGACGAACAGGACGTTGCCGACCGGCGGGGTGATCAGCCCGATCGCCAGGTTGAGGACAAGCATGATCCCGAACTGGACCGGGTCCATGCCGAGACCAGTGGCTACGGGAAGCAGGATCGGCGTCATGATCACGATCAGCGGCGCCATGTCCATGATCGCGCCGAGCGCGAGCAGCAGCAGGTTGATCAGCAGCAGCACCACGACGACGTTGTCGGAGATCCCGAGCAGCGCGTCGGTGGCCATCGCCGGGACCTGCAGGAAGGCCAGGAAGTAGCCGAACGCTCCGGCCGCCGCGATGATGAACAGCACCACGCCGAGGGTGCGCAGGCTGCTCTGCAGAATGGGGACCATCGCCTTCAGGGGCAGGTCGCGGTAGACGAAGAAGGTCAGGATGAAGGCGTACAGGCAGGCGATCGCCGCGGACTCGGTCGCGGTGAAGAGGCCGCTGAGGATCCCGCCGAGGATGATCACCGGCATGAGCAGGCTGAGCAGCCCGTCGCGGATGATCTTGGGCACGTCCCTGAGGGGTACCAGCTCCTCCTTCGGGTATCCGCGCTTGACCGCCAGGGCGTACGCCATGGTCATCAGCGCCGTGCCGAGCAGGAGCCCCGGAAGGATGCCGGCGGTGAACAGGGCGCCGATCGAGACGCCGCCGGCCGCCATCGAGTAGATGATCAGGTTGTGGCTCGGCGGGATCATGACCGCCTGCGTGGCGCCGGACACGGTGACCGCGACGGCGTAGTCGGTGTCGTAGCCACGCTTCTTCATCATCGGGATGGTCACCGAGCCGATCGCGGAGACGTCCGCGACCGATGAGCCGGACAGAGCGCCGAAGAAGGTGCTCGCGCCGATGTTGACCATCCCGAGACCGCCGCGGACCCAGCCGACGAGCAGGCCGGCCAGCGCGATCAGCCGCCGCGAGATGCCGCCAGCGCCCATGATCTCGCCGCCGAGGATGAAGAACGGGATGGCGAGCAGGGCGAAGGTGTCGAGCCCGGCGACCATCCGCTGGCCCACGACGGTCAGCGGAAGGCCGATGTAGAGGGCCTCGAACAGGGCGGCCAGGGCGAGGGCCAGGGCTACCGGGACGCGTAGCAGGATCAGGGCGATGAAGCCACCGAGCAGGATGGTGATGGCAAGAGGATCGATAGGCATGGAGGTCTCGGCTTTCGTCGGCTCAGACGAGCTCGGCCACGTCGTCAGACTCGGCGTAGCGCTGGGTGCTGACGCCGAAGGCCTGGAGGCAGGTGTAGAGGATGAGCATGGCGCCGACGACCGGCATCATGAGGTAGAGGACACTGCGGGGGAGCCCGGTGCCGGGCAGCGACGCCGCCTGGGCGTCGATGACGAACTGGGTGCCCTGGACGAGCAGGAAGAGCCCGAAAGCCAGCAGCAGGACCTGCACCACCCGGTCGATCACCGACTGGAGCATCGCCGGGAACTTGTCCACGAGAAACGTGACCGCGATGTGGGCGCCTTCGCGAAATCCGATGGCGGCCCCGAGGAAGCCGATCCAGACCAGCAGGATGCGGGCACTCTCCTCGCTCCAGCTGGGGGAGTTGCTCAGCAGCTCGCGGCTGAAGACCTGCCACAGCACGATCAACAGAGTGGCGACCAGGCAGAGGATGCAGAAGACCTCGAAGACCGTGTCGATGGCGCGCCAGATGCGCTTCAGGGTGGTGTTCTCGTTGAGCGTTCTCATCGGGTCAGTCCTCCCTCGTCGCGGCAGTGGTGGGGATCGTGGTGGCCTGGGCGAGCAGGTGTTGCCGGTCCGCGCCCGCCAGACCGAGGTGATAGAGGTGGATCTGGTCGATCCCGGCGGCGACCAAGGCCTGCACGTGGCCAGCGAAGGCATCCTCGGTAGTGGGCGGAAGGACCGTGACGTATGCCGCGGCCACCGCCTTGCCGGCGACGGCCTCCGCCAGCCGGCGCCCGGTCTCCACCGAGGTCTCGGTGGTCGGCCAACAGGCGGCGATGACGACGTCGACATCGTCCGCGGCGCTCGGGGTCAGACCCGGGTTGGCTCCGGTGGCCCACGGGTCCGGCTGGGCGTGCAGGGCGACCTCGACCACATCGGGTGCAGCCTCGCGCACCGCAGCGATCACCCGGTGGCGGAGTTCGTCGGCGGCGGCGTGACGCGAAGCCAGGATCGTGTCCAGTGTCGTCGTAGGGACCTGGCGGGCCTTCGCTGCGGCGCTCGTGGCGGCGCGCAGCACCTCGACCGTCTCGTCAGGGTCGAGCCCGCGGCGCGCCCAGTCCGCGCGGCAGCCGGCGCAGCAGCAGATGGAGAGCAACTGCTGGGCCGCGGCGTCGTAGGCACCGTCGGTCTTCTCGTGGTGACCGCCGTGGGTGAACCCGAGCTGGCCGCACGCCTCCAGGATCACTGTCGAGGCCGGAGTACCGCGCACGGCCTCAGCTGCGAGGGTTTCCGCGTAGCGTCGGACGTCCTCGTGACGGGCGCACAGCGCATACGCGTAGGACTCGTCGAAGCAGTTCACCACGGCGAGGTCGGGGTTGGCCGCGCCGAGCCGCGTGGAGTGGGTGAGCACGATCCAGGCGGCGGCCTCGATCCCGGCCTCCGCGACGATGGCGGCGGCCTCTCCGAACGGGTCCTCGGCCGCGACCCAGTCGGCGGTGGCCGGCACCAGCCGGGCGCCGTCCCATGCCTCGGCACGCAGCGGTCGGTAGAGCGCGGCGCTGCGCGCCTCGACCAGCCGGTGCGCCGGGTGGAGGGGGGTCGCGGCGCGGGTCGTGTGGTAGGCCGCAGCGAGCGCGACCTTCGAGACTCCGAGACTCCTGGCGCGATCGACGAAGGTGGGATCGCCGATCACGTCCCAGGGATAGGCGTACCCGACGACCGGGGTCGTCCCGGTCTCGCCCGAATCGGTCTTTGTCACGAGTGGCTGCTCCTGTAATCGTTCGGTCCGAGGGCCCGCATGTGCCCTGCGTCACAGGACACTGTCAGGGTTGTCGATTCATGTCCAAGCCACTTATCGCATTAGACGATGCTTTGGGGGTATCGCCCGGAACTCACCAACGCGACGTGTTCGGAGTGAATCCCGGCGCTACGGAGCGCATGTAGACGGTGTCCTCGCGGCGCCGGACGCCGCAGCTGAGGTACTGCTCGTGCAGCACGCCGAGCTGCTCGCGATCGAGCTCGACGCCGAGACCTGGGCCGGTCGGGACGGCGACCGACCCACCCTCGAAGCCCAGCACGCCGGGGACGATCACGTCCTGGGTCTTCCAGGGGTAGTGCGTGTCGCAGGCGTAGGTCAGGTTGGGCGTAGCCGCCGCCAGGTGGACCATCGCCGCCAGGGAGACCCCGAGGTGAGAGTTGCTGTGCATGGACAACCCCATCCCGAAGGTCTCGGTGATGCCGCCCAGCAGCGCCGAGCGGCGCAGTCCTCCCCACAGGTGGTGGTCGGAGAGCACGATCTGCACCGCGTCGACCGCGACGGCGGGCGCCAGGTGCTCGAAGGCGATCACGCACATGTTGGTCGCCAGCGGCACGTCGGTGCGGGCGGCGACGTACGCCATGCCCTCGATGCCGGGCGTGGGGTCCTCGAGGTACTCCACGACGCCGGCCAGCCGCTCCGCGACCTTCACCGCGGTCTCGGGTGTCCAGGCGCCGTTGGGGTCGAGCCGGAGGGGGAGGCCGGGGTAGGCCGCCCGCAGGGCCTCGATGGCCGCGCACTCCTCCTCGGGCGGGAGCACGCCGCCCTTGAGCTTGAGCGAGCCGAACCCCCAGCCGTCGATCATCCGGCGCGCCTGGGCGACGATCGCGTCCGCGTCCAGCGCGGCGCCCCACTCGTCATCGGGCTTTCCGGGGTGGCCGGCCCACTTGTAGAACAGGTAGCCGCTGAACGGCACGCGTTCGCGCACCGCGCCGCCGAGCAGGTCGCTCACCGGCCGGCCGACCTCGCGGCCGACAAGGTCCAGGCAGGCGACCTCGAACGGGGAGAGGACCGTGTCGACGGCGGAGTCGACGTCGAGCATGCCGCCGAAGGACGCCCCGGCGCCGCCGGTCTCTCGGCCGAGCACCTCGGTCACGAGCCGCCGCAGGCCGTGCACGTCGTAGGGGTCGTGGCCGGGAAGGGCCGCGGCGACCGCCTCGAGCCGGGCCAGGTGGGTCTCGTCGGCGTAGGTCTCGCCGAGCCCGAGCAGGCCGGAGTCGGTGTGTACCTCAACGATCGCGCGCAGCGCCCAGGGCTGGTGCACGCCCACCACGTTGAGCAGCGGCGGGTCGGCGAACGCGACCGGGGTGACGAGGACCCGGCTGACCCGGCTGGTGCTGCGGCCCATGGCCGCGGCAGCGACCGGCTCGCTCATGCGGTCGGCTTCACCGCGAGCACCGGCACGCTGGCGTCGAGCAGGATCCGCTGCGCGTCGCTGCCCAGCAGGACCTTGCCGACCGGGGAGCGGCGGCGCAGCCCGATCACGATCATCCGTGCGCCGGTGGCCCGCACCAGCGACTCGAAGGTCTCGACCACGTCGGGGCCGTGGTCGGCCTGGTCGACCCGCGCGGTCACGCCCGCAGCCGCTGCCCGGGCGATCAGCGCCTCAGCCGTGGCGCCGTCGACGAGATCGGCATCGACGGTCGCGCCGCGGCGGGGGCTGTTGAGGATCACGACGTCGTCTCCGTGCGCCGCGGCCTCGGCCAGCCCGACGGTGAGAGCCGCCTCGCCGACGGGGGTGGGGATGTAGCCGATCAGGATGGTCATCGCAGCGAGTCCTCTCGGGGGGTGCTCTCGGACAAGGAGGTGCGGCGCTGGCGCCGGTCGAGCAGCGCGCGGGCGACCGGCCACAGCGCCACCAGGACGAAGACGGCCAGGATGGGGCCGGAGATGGAGTCGGTCACGAAGCCGGTCGGGTCGCCGTCGAAGATGATGAGCGACCGGCGCACGTTGTTCTCCAAGATGCTGCCGAGCACGAACGCGAGCACCATCGGCCCGGGCTCGAAGCCGGCCTTCTTCATGAGGTAGCCGACGATGCCGAAGGCGATCATCAAGAAGATGTCGAAGGTGGAGTTGTTGAGCGTGTAGGCGCCCAGGATGGTGATCAGCGCGGTGATCGGCGCCAGGATCGCCGGGCGCACCCGCAGGATCCGGACGAAGATGCCCACCAACGGGATGCTGAGCAGCAGCAGGAACACGTTGCCGATGTACATCGAGTTCACCACGCCCCAGAACAGCTCGGGGTTCTCCTCGACCAGCGCCGGGCTCGGCGTGATGCCCAGCACCAGCAGCGCGGCGAAGAGCATCGCCATCGAGGCGTTGGCCGGGATGCCCAGGGTGAGCAGCGGGATGAAGGAGGAGGTCGCGGCGGCGTTGTTGGCGGTCTCGGGGGCCGCCACGCCCTTGATCGAGCCCCGGCCGAACTCCTCGGGGTGCTTGGAGACCCGCTTCTCGGTGGCGTACGCCGCCAGCGACGACATCACCGCGCCGCCGCCCGGCAGGACGCCGAGGAAGAAGCCGATGACCGAGCCGCGGCCGATGGCGGGCGAGGCCTCCTTGAGCTCCTTGCGGGAGGGCCAGACGTTCGCCACCTTCGCCGGCACGTGCGGCTTGCCGTGCCGCTCCTCGAGGTTGTGCAGGATCTCGCTGACGCCGAACAGACCCATGGCCACCACGACGAAGTCGATGCCCTGGCTCAGCTCCATGCTGCCGAACGTGAACCGCTCGGCCCCGCTGAACTGGTCCTTGCCGACGGTGGCCAGCAGCAGCCCGATCGCTGCGGCGATGAGGGCCTTGAGCTTGCTGCCGCTGCCGATGGTGGCGACCAGCAGCACGCCGAGCAGCGCCAGGGCGGCGTACTCCGGAGGCCCGAAGTCCACCGCCCAGCTGGCGACCAGCGGCGCGGTGAGGCTGAGCGCGATGATCGACAGCGTGGCGCCGACGAAGGAGCCGATCGCGGCGATGCCGAGAGCGGTGCCCGCCTTGCCTTGCTTGGCCAGCGCGAATCCGTCGAAGACGGTCACCACCGAGGAGGCCTCGCCCGGGATGCGGAGGAGCACCGAGGTGATGGTGCCGCCGTACTGCGCGCCGTAGTAGACGCCGGCCATCATGATCACGCCGGCGATCGGGTCGCCGACGGTGACCACGATCGGCAGCAGGATCGCCATGGTGGCGGCGGGGCCGAGGCCGGGCAGCACGCCGATGAGCATGCCGATCAGCACGCCGATCAGGCAGTAGAACAGCGTGTCGGGCTGGGCGACGACGGCGAAGCCGTCGAGGAACGCGTCCATGTTCTCCGTCTCTCAGAACAGGTGGGGGAGCGGGATCTTCAGCCCGTAGAGGAACAGGAGGTAGAAGGCGGCGACGGTCGCCAGCGAGATGATCACGGTGCTGCGCCAGGACTCTCCCCCGAGGAAGCGCAGCCAGATCACGCAGAGGACCAGCGCCGGGATCTCGAAGCCGAGGGTGGGCAGCACCAGGGCGAAGCCGATGAAGGTGAGCACACCGACCGCCGGCAGCACGCTCGCCCGCGAGAACGCCTCGCTGTCCTCCAGCTTCCGGCCCACCACGAGCAGCACCGCCGAGAGGACCGCGACCACGGTGGCGGTGACGAACGGCCACAGCCCGGGGCCCGGCCGGCGCAGGTTGTCCAGGCCGTAGTCCAGGGCCAGCACCATCCCGCCGATGCCGATCGACAGGGCGACGAGCGCACCCACCACCTGGTAGGCCGGCCCTCCGGAGGGCAGGCGCTCCTCCGCGAGGGTCTCGGCGACCTCGGCCTCGAGCTCCTCGAGGATGTCGGAGCCCGTGCTCCGTGTGGGGGTGCGCTCGTCGCTCATGGTCGTCTCCTCGAACTGGCGGGGGAGGGTCAGCTGGCGTTGCCGAGGTTGATGCCGTACTCCTCGACCAGGGCGGCGTACCGCTCCTTGTCGCTCTCGATCATCTCGACGATCTCCTCGCCGGTCACCTCGAGCGGGGTCAGGCTGTTCTGCTCGTTGAACGCCTGGTACTCCTCGGTCTCGAAGGTGGCCTGCATGCCCTCCCAGATCGTGTCCTTGACGTCCTGGGGCGTGCCCTTGGGGGTCGTCATGAAGCGGTACTGGTAGACCTCGACGTCGAGACCCTGCTCGGTCGCGGTGGGCACGTCGGGCAGGAAGTCCAGGCGCTCGGGTGCGAAGACCGAGAGGGCGGTGAGCTTGCCGTTCTCGATGTTCTCGATGGCCTCGCCGGTCTGCAGGCAGGCGGTGTCGACCTGGTTGCCGAGCAGGGCGGTGAGCGCGGGGGCGCCGCCGTCGAACGGCACGGCCTCGGCGTCGATCTGGCCGACCTCGTAGGTCAGCGCACACGAGAGCTGAGCGCCGGTGCCAACACCGGTGGTGCCGTAGGTGACCTTCTTGCCGGCGGTCTTGAGGTCCTCGATGGTCGTCCACGGGTTCTCGGCGTTGGTCACCAGCACGTAGTCGTCGCGGGAGACGCCGCCGACGACATCGAAGTCGTCGATGCTGGTGGCCTCGTCCTCCGCGACGGCCAGCGGGGTGATGGCGAAGAGCGAGGCGTTCTGGACGCCGATGGTCGAGCCGTCCGGCTCGGCCGAGGCGATCTCGGAGGCGGCCAGCGCGCCGTTGGCGCCCTCACGGTTGATGACGGAGAAGGTCTCGCCGAGCTCGTTGCCCAGGCCGGTCGCGACCTGTCGCGAGATCAGGTCGCTCGAGCCGCCGGCGGAGGCGCCGACGTACATCTCCACCGAGCCGGACGGGTAGTCGCCGCCGTCGTCGCCGCCGGTGGATGTCTCGACGCCGCCACAGGCGGTGAGGGCCATGGTCGCGACGCCGGCGACGGCGACGAGACGACTGGTGTGCTTGCGCATCGTGGGCTCCTTGGTCCAGGTCGCCGGGCAGGCCCGGCGTGGTGTGACCACCGACACTAGGAAACGGTGTCGATACTCGTCCAAGCCCGATTCGGCATGGAGTGATCCATGCGGTGCATCGTGAACTAACGTGAGCCTGTGATCACGATCGACCAGCTGCGCTCCTTCGTCGCCGTCGCCGAGGAGCTGCACTTCGGGCGCGCGGCGGAGCGGTTGCAGATGACCCAGCCACCGCTGTCGCGGCAGATACAGAAGCTCGAGAAGGCCGTCGGTGCGCAGCTGCTGGAGCGCGACAACCGCCGGGTCTCGCTCACCGGTGCCGGAGCGGCGTTCCTCGACGAGGCCTATCGGATGCTCAACCTCGTCGAGTCCGCCGGCGACCTGGCCCGCCGGATCGATGCGGGTGCGGCCGGCGTCGTACGGCTGGGTTTCACCGCCGTCTCGGCCATCTCGATCCTCGGCCCGCTGCTGCGCCGGCTCACCGCCGAGCTGCCCGACGTGGAGGTGCGGCTCTCCGAGCGGGTCACCCTGGCCCAGGTCGACGGCATCCGACGTGGCGAGCTCGACATCGGCCTGGCCCGCCCGCCGTTCGACACCGCGCTGCTCTCCTCCCGGGTGGTCTCGCGCGAGTCTCTGATGGCCGTCGTGCCCGCAGCGCACCCGCTGGCCGCACTCGAGCGGCCGCTCACCCCCCAGGACTTCGAGGGGGAGTCGGTGATCGGCTACCACCCGCAGCAGTCGCGCTACTTCCACGAGATGACCGTGCGCTTCCTCGCCAACGCGCATCCCCGGATCGAACAGCGGGTGCACCAGGTGCTCACCGCGATGCTGTTGGCCTCGGCCGAGCGGGGACTCACCCTGGCGCCCGCGTCCGCCAGCTCGTTGCACGTGGAGGGCGTGGTGTTCAAGGAGCTCGCCCACGGCGGTGGCGACACCCGCCTCGACGCCGACCCGGAGCGGCCGGTGGAGCTGCACGCGATCTGGTTGCGTGGAGCGATCAGTCCCGTCGTACGCCGAGTGCTGCGTGTCATCGCCGACGTCGCGCCCTAGCCGCCACGTGTCATCGGTGGCCGCCGTCTGAGTGATCGTCGAAGGTCGATGCGCCGGGAGTATCGCGAGATTCAAATTGGGGCTTGGACAGGCATCGTCGATTGTTCCTAACGTGGCGTTCGTCGCACTCCGCCCCTGACGTGAAGGACCCACCGTGACCGAGTACAGCCCCACCGACCTGGCCGCCCAGCTCAAGAGCGGGTTGCTCTCCTTCCCCGTCACCCACTTCACCGACACCCTCGAGTTCGACGAGGCGGGCTACCGCAAGCACCTGGGCTGGCTCTCGCAGTTCCCGGTCGCGGGGCTCTTCGCCGCCGGCGGCACGGGGGAGGGCTTCTCACTCACCTTCGAGGAGACCGACCGGGTCGTGCGCGCCGCCGTCGAGGAGGTGGCAGGAGCCGTCCCGGTGCTCGCGCCCGCCACCGGCAGCACCGCCAACGCGATCGCCCAGGCCAAGGCCGCCGAGGCCGCTGGCGCCGACGGGCTCCTGCTCATGCCCCCCTACCTCACCGAGGCCGGCCAGGCCGGGCTCGTGGAGCACGTCAGCCGGGTCTGCGAGGCCACCGGCCTCGGCGTCGTGGTCTACAGCCGCGCCAACGCCGTCCTCCAGGCCGAGGCGGTCGCGACGCTCGCCGACCGCAATCCCACCCTGATCGGCTTCAAGGACGGCATCGGCAACATCGAGCAGATGACCCGCACCTACGCCCGGGTCGGCGACCGGCTGACCTACGTCGGTGGACTGCCCACCGCGGAGACCTTCGCCCTCCCACTGCTCCAGCTCGGCGTGAGCACCTACTCCTCGGCGCTGTTCAACTTCGCGCCGCAGTGGGCCATCGACTTCTACGAGGCGGTCCGGGCCCAGGACCGGACCGAGGTCTACCGCCGACTCAACGAGTTCGTCATCCCCTACCTCGACATCCGTGACCGCACGCCCGGCTACGCCGTCTCGATCGTCAAGGCCGGCCTGGCGGCGATCGGTCGCCCCGCTGGACCCGTGCGGCCGCCGCTGACCGACCTGCGCGACGATGAGGTCGCCGAGCTGCGCGACCTGATCGCTCGCATCGCCTGAGCTCAGCGACTCCTCGCCCCAGAAGGGCGCCGAGGACGTAGCCAGAGGAACCAGAGAGGAAACCCCATGGAGCCCCGCTCGATCATCGCCGGCGCCGAGGCCGCCCAGCCCGACGTCGCTGCCGCGACCACGGCCGCTGCCGAGGCCTTC
>JAPSKJ010000164.1 GCA_031177735.1 Nocardioides sp. | reverse complement strand
ACGACCGCACCATGGCGGGGCGGGAGCGGGCGCAGACTCTGCGCCCATCTCGCCCGGCGCGGTGCCGTACCCGCCCGCGTCGTCCCCACCCCCCGTCGGGGCCGGCGCCACCCCAACCCTGCCAGGAGGCAGCATGCAACTGACGAGACCCATCGCCCTCACCGCCGGCCTGGTCACCGCCGGCGTCTACGGAGTGGTCGGCCTGCCATCGCAGACCAACGCCGCCAGCTCTCCGCTCCCCCCGCAGATCCAGGCGTCGGCCGCCGCGGAGGTGCTCCACGTCAACGCCGTCGACACGTCCGTGGTCAGGCTGCTCGAGGTCGGCGCGGCGAGTGCTCAGGGCTCGCTGGACAGCGCCGCTACACCCAAGACCACCGCACGCGCCTCCAACCTCGGCCTCGCGCTGGTCGGCCAGGGCGCCGACCTGCCCGGCGTGGCCGCGCAGTCCGCACCCGCCGACAACGCGGCACCCGCGGTCGTCACGGCGATCCCGGCAGGGACCATTCCCGACAACCCGCTGCTCTCCCTCGGCCTCTCCAACGCCTCCGCGCACGCGCGCTGGGCCGCGGACTCGACCTGCCTGCCCGCCGCGACGGGCCTCGCGTCCTCGACCGTCTCCACCGCCGACGTCGGGCTGCTCGGACTCCCCGCGCCGGTCGGCAACCTCATCAACCTGCCGGGCGAGGTGTCGGCCACGCAGCGGATCGCGCTCGCCGACGTCCCGGGTGGCCCGGCCGGCGACCGCGCGGTCGTGGCCACCGCCTCGGGTAGCGCCGTGCGCGCCGAGCTGTTCGGCGGCCAGGTGGTCATCCGGCTCGGCTCGGCCCCGACGCTGACCGCGACGGCCACCGGCCGGCCCGGCGGCGCCGCTGTCGATTGGCAGGCGCCTGCGATCACCGTGCAGGTCGCGGGCGGCGAGCCCCAGGGCTTCGACCCTGCCGACGGTCCCATGTCGCTCCCGGTGCCGAACAACCCGCTGCTCACCCTTGAGCTGAGCGCAGGCGAGTCGACGGCCTGGACCGAGTCGGCCGACGGACGCCACGCGGCTGCGGACGTGTCGCTGCTCCACGTCGAGGTCGGCCTCGCTGCGGGGCTGCTCACCGTCGCGAAGGTCGATCTCTTCCCGCTCCACGCCGAGGCCAAGGCACCCGCCGGCGGTGTGGACTGCACGGACATCGACCCCTCGCCGAGCCCGACCGGTGACCCCACGGGTAGCCCCACGGGTGACCCCACCGGCGACCCCACCGGCGACCCCACCGGCGACCCCACCGGCGACCCCACCGGCGACCCCACCGGCGACCCCACCGGCGACCCCACCGGCGACCCGAGCGGCGACCCCACCGGCGACCCGAGCGGCAGCCCGAGCGGCACCCCGAGCGGTTCGCCGTCCCCCGGCCCGGGTGACAAGTCCACCGACATCGACACCGACGGTGACGGGCTGACCGACCGCGAGGAGGGCGGATTCGGCACGGATCCACGCAACCCCGACAGCGACGGCGACGGCCTGACCGACTACCAGGAGGTCACCGGCGTCCGCGTCGCGCTGAAGTGGAAGCGCCCGGCGGGGATGAAGAAGAAGGTCAAGGTCATCCGCACCAACCCGCTCAACCGCGACACCGACTCCGACGGCATCCACGACCTCCAAGAGGTCACCGGCGCGAAGAACAAGCGCTACCACTACCGCCCGACCAACCCGGTACAGGCCGATAGCGACCGGGACCGGATCAAGGACGGCCGCGAGGTCAAGCGCTGGAAGACCAACCCGCTCAGCTGGGACACCGACCGCGGTGGCGTCAGTGACGGCTGGGAGGTCCGCAAGAAGAGCAACCCCAAGAAGGGCGTCAAGGGCCCGGGCAAGCGCAGCAAGCTGGACTGAGCGCGCGCACGACCTGAACCGGCTGAGGCTGCTCCGTCCACCGACGGAGTAGCCTCAGCCGCGTGGAGGAGGCAGTCCCCTACCCGCCGGTCCGCGTGGAGCGCCGGCCGGTGAGCGAGGCGGAGTCGCGTCGGGCCAACGGCCCGGACTGGGATCGGTACGCCGACGAGTACCAAGCCACGCACGGCGTGTTCCTCGGCGACGCCGGCTTCGTCTGGGGGCCGGAGGGGCACACGGAGGCCGAGCTGCGGGTGCTGGGCGAGGTCGCCGGCAAGGATGTCCTCGAGGTCGGCTCCGGCGCGGGTCAGTGCTCTCGATGGGTGCGCACCCAGGGCGGACGCTCCACCGGCCTGGACCTCTCCCACCGTCAGCTGCAGCACTCCCGCCGCATCGACGAGGAGACGGGCGTCGTGGTCCCCTCGGTGCAGGCGACGGCGACCCACCTGCCCTTCCGCGACGACAGCTTCGACGTCGTGTTCTGTTCCTTCGGCGCCCTGCAGTTCGTCAGCGACATCGACGTGGCGGTCGCGGAGACGGCAAGGGTGCTCCGGGCGGGCGGTCGCTTCGCCTTCTCGATCACGCACCCCACCCGCTGGATGTTCCCGGACGACCCGGGCGAGGGCGGATTGGTCGCCTCGCAGTCCTACTGGGACCGCACTCCCTACGTCGAGGTCGACGAGGCGACCGGAGTGGTCGCCTACGTGGAGCACCACCGCACGCTGGGCGACTGGGTAGCTCTGCTGGCGGGCGCGGGCTTCCGGATCACCGATCTCCTCGAGCCCCAGTGGCCGGCCGACCACGACCGGGTGTGGGGCGGCTGGTCACGCACTCGCGGCCTGCTGACCCCGGGCACCGCGATCTTCGGGGCCGAGCTGCCCGGTTGACGGCGCAGGGTCAACCTCCCCGAGGGGAAGGGCACCTCGCAGTCGAGACGCGGACGTCATCACGACGACGCACCGATCAAGGCCCGGACGCACCGCTGCTCTACGCTCGGAGCGTGACCAGCGCGACTGAGCAGGAGCGGACCGACCCGACCTCTCGGGTGCAGGCGTTCCTTCGCGGCGGCGGCGTCCTCGCCGTCGGCGTCGCCATCATGAACGTGACCACCTACGGCTTCACGATGGTCGCCGCACGGCTCCTCGGCCCCGAGGAGTACGGCGGCGTGGCGAGCCTGATGGCGCTGCTTCTGGTGATCGGCGTCTTCCAGCTGGGGCTGCAGGCCACCGCGGCCCGTCGCATCTCGACGGCGCCCACCCAGGTGGCGCAGATCGAGCGGGTGGTCCTCACCGCGACCTACCGGGCGGCCCTGGTGCTCGGCCTGGTGATGCTGGTGCTCTCCCCTGTCGTGTGGAAGGTGCTCCGGCTGGAGTCCATCGTGCCGGCGCTGCTGCTGGCCGTCGCCGCGGTGCCGGTGACCATCAGCGGTGGCCAGGTGGGCGTGCTGCAGGGCGAGCGCCGCTGGGCGGCGCTGGCGACGATCTACCTCGGCCTGGGCGTGCCCCGGCTCGTCGTCGGCACGGTCTGCATCCTGATCCGCCCGACGGAGGCGGCGGCGATGCTCGGCGTGACGCTCGCGTCCTTCGTGCCGGTGGCGATCGGCTGGGCTGTCCTGCGCCACGGCCGGGAGCCCGAGGAGCACGCCGGACTCCGCTTGCGCGACGTCGCGATCGAGACGATGCACGGCTCGGTCGCCCTGCTCGCGTTCTTCACGCTCTCCAACGTCGACATCATCGTCGCCCGCAACGTCATGGACGGTCACGAGGCAGGTCTGTACGCCGGCGGGCTGATCCTGACCAAGGCCGTGCTCTTCCTGCCGCAGTTCGTGGTGGTGCTGGCCTTCCCGTCGATGTCCTCGCACGGCTCGGCACGCAAGGCACTGCTGCGCAGCCTCGCGTTCGTGCTCGCCGCCGGAGTCGCCTCGATCCTCGGGGCGTGGCTGCTCTCCGACGTGGCGATGATCTTCATCGGCGGCGAGGAGTACGCCGAGGTGGAGTCGCGGCTGTGGGTCTTCGCGGTGCTCGGCACCCTCCTGGCCGCGCTGCAGCTGCTGGTCTACTCGGTGCTCGCGCGGCAGAGCCGACGGGCGGCGTACGGCATCTGGGCGGCCGTGGTCGCGGTCGTCGGGTTCGGAGCCCTGGCGCAGACGCTCGACGCCATGGTCGTCGCTGTGTGCGTGATCGACGCCGTCGTGCTCGTCGCGCTGCTCGCCCTGAGCCTGTGGCGGCTGCGCGACGACGCGCACGTCGGGGAGCCCGCGCAGCCCTAGTGGGCGGCTTCGTGCCAGGACCGCCCGAAGCCGACCGACACGTCGAGCGGGACGCCCAGGTCGGCCGCTCCACCCATCTGGGCACGGACGAGCGCCTCCAGCGCCTCGCGCTCGCCTGGCGCGACCTCGAAGACGAGCTCGTCGTGCACCTGGAGCAGCATCCGCGAGCGGAGCCCCTCGGCGTCGATGGCCTCCTGGACCCGGAGCATGGCGACCTTGATCAGGTCGGCCGCCGACCCCTGGATCGGGGCGTTGAGCGCCATCCGCTCGGCCATCTCGCGCCGCTGCCGGTTGTCGCTGTTGAGGTCGGGCAGATAGCGGCGACGACCCATGATCGTCTCGGTGAAGCCGGAGCGCCGGGCCTCCGCGACGACGCCGGCGAGGTAGTCGCGGATGCCGCCGAAGGTCTCGAAGTACTCCTCCATCAGGCCGCGTGCCTCTCCAGGCTCGATGCCGAGCTGCTGGGAGAGCCCGAATGCGGAGAGACCGTAGGCGAGGCCGTAGTTCATCGCCTTGATCTTGGCCCGCTGCTCCTGGGTGACCTCATCGGCCGGGACGTCGAAGACGCGTGAGGCGGTGATCGAGTGGAAGTCGTGGCCGGAGCGGAAGGCCTCGATGAGGAGCGCGTCCTCCGAGAGGTGCGCCATGATCCGCATCTCGATCTGGCTGTAGTCGGCCGTCATCAGCGCCTCGTAGCCGTCGCCGACCACGAACCCCTGGCGGATCCGGCGACCCTCCTCGGTGCGGATCGGGATGTTCTGCAGGTTGGGCTCGGTGCTGGAGAGCCGACCGGTGGCCGCGATGGTCTGGTTGAAGGTGGTGTGGATGCGGCCGTCGGGCTGCACCGTCTTGAGCAACCCCTCGAGCGTCTGGCGCAGGCGGGCCACATCGCGGTGGCGCAGCAGGGCGAGGAGGAACGGGTGCTCGGTCTTGACGTAGAGCTGCTGCAACGCGTCGGCGTCGGTGGTGTAGCCGGTCTTGGTGCGCTTGGTCTTCGGCATGTCGAGCTCGTCGAACAGCACGACCTGCAGCTGCTTGGGTGAGCCGAGGTTGATCTCCTTGCCGATGACGGAGTAGGCCTCCTCGGCCGCCAGCTTCACCTCCGCGGCGAAGTGGCGCTCGAGCTGCTCGAGGTGCTCGGTGTCGACCGCGATGCCGGTCGTCTCCAGCCGGGCGAGCAGGTGCAGCAGCGGCAGCTCGACCTCGGTGAGGAGACGCTGCCCGCCCGCGCGCTCGACCGCGTCGGCCAGCTCGACCGCGAGGTCGAGGGCCGCACGGGCGTGGAGCATGGCGGAGCGGGCGACGTCGGACTCCTCCTCGAAGAGCAGCCCCTGGTCGGAGTCGGCGGCCTGCTGCAGCTCGCGGTGGAGGTAGCGCAGGGTCAGGTCGGCCAAGTCGTAGGAGCGCTGGTCGGGAGCGACCAGGTAGGCGGCGAGCGCGGTGTCGGTGGCGATCCCGGC
>JAPSKJ010000007.1 GCA_031177735.1 Nocardioides sp. | reverse complement strand
GCGGGCGAGCGACTCCCGGCGCGACCGGCGGGGCCGCTCGCTAGGGTCGGCGCCGTGACCACGACAGACCTGTCCGCGGCGGTCGCCGCCACCGCGGACCGGCTCGCCCGGCGGCGTACCGGTGTCGTCGTCGGCGCCGTGGCCGGCGCAGCCGAGGCCGTCACCGGTCGCGGCGACACCGGCCGGGGCGAGGCACCGGGAGCCTCCTCACTGTTCGAGATCGGCTCGATCACGAAGGTCTTCACCGCGCTGCTCCTCGCCGACGGCGTGGTGCGCGGTGACTGGCGGCTCGACACGCCCGTGCGCGACCTGCTGCCCGCGGGGGCGGTCGTCCCCGACCGGGACGGCGTCGCCATCACGCTCGAGCACCTCGCGACCCACCGCTCCGGCCTGCCGCGGTCGCCGGCGGGCACCCGGGAGGTGCTGGCCGGCACGGTGGCGATGATGCGGGGTCGCGACCCCTATGCCGGCCTCGGCGTGGAGCAGCTCCACGCGTGGCTCGCCACCACCCGGTTGCGGCGGGTGCCCGGCACCGGCAAGCCCGCCTACTCCAACGCCGGCTTCGGACTGCTCGGCAACGCGCTGGCCCACGCCGCCGGCGCGCCCTACGCCGAGCTGGTCCGCGACCGGGTCTGCCGCCCGCTCGAGCTGGCGGACACGGTGATGACCGGCACCGCGACCCCCGACCACGACGCCCGCACCGTCCTCGGCCACCGTGGCCGCGGGAAGGCCGCCGACCCGTGGCCGCTGCCCGGCATCCCCGGCGCCGGGGCGCTGCGCTCGACGGTCACCGACATGCTGCGGTTCGTGCGCACGCAGCTGGACCCGGCGGGCTCGCCCCTGGAGGAGGCGATCCGGCTGACCCAGCAGCCACACGGCGACGGCAGCACCGGCCTCGGCTGGCAGCGGCCCACCAGACCCGGGCTGATGCTGTGGCACAACGGCGGCACCGGAGGCTTCCGGTCGTTCGCCGGCCTGCTCCCGTCGTCAGGTGCCGGCGTGGTCGTGCTCGCCAACCAGGCGCGGATGGTCGACCTCGGCGCGATCAGCCTGCTCAAACGCCTGGCATAGCGGGATCCGGCGGCTGCTCCACCTCCAGCAGCACGACCGCACCGAGGATCAGCACGGTGCCGACGACCCCGGGCGCGGCCAGCCGCTCGCCGAGCACCGCCGCCGCCGCCACCGCGGCGGTGACCGGCTCCATCAGGCTCGCGACCACGGCCGCGCTGCTGCGGGTGATCCGCAGGCCGGCGTACAACAGGGCGTAGGCGAGGGCCATCGTGAACACCCCGAGGTAGAGCAGCAGCCCGACGGCAGCCGGGTCCGTGGTGACCTTCGGGCCGTCGGCCAGGGCCGCGAACGGCAGCAGCGCGACGGCGCCCGCCGTCGTGGTGACGGTGGTCAGCGGGAGCGGGTCGGTCGTGCGCGCGAGCGGGCGTCCGAACGCCGTGGTGGCGGCATAGACCGACCCCGACGCGACCGCCTCGAGCACACCCAGGGTGAGGTCCGGCCCGGTGCCGGCGTGACCGCTGTAGGCGCTGACCAGGACCAGCCCGACCAGGGCCGCGACGAGGGTGAGCAGCTGCCGCGGGGTCGGGCGCTGCCGACGCTGCAGCGCCTCGGCGAGGGTCAGCAGGACCGGCGCGAGACCGAGGCTGACCACGGTGGCGACCGTGACGCCGGCGTGGACCACGGCGGCGAAGTAGAGCGCCTGGTAGGCGCCGGTGCCGACGCCGACGGCGACCGCGTGGGCCGGGCTGCGCCGCAGCAGGTCGCGGACCTGGCTGGTCGCACGGGAGGCGAGGACCGCCGCGACCAGCACGGCCGCGGCGAGCAGCATCCGGTAGGCGCTGACCGTCGACACCGCCATCGGCGTGATGTCGCGGATCAGCTGGACGGCCAGCCCGCCGGTGCCCCACAGCACGCCGGCCAGGCAGATCTGCAGCAGCCCGAGACGGGCCGCGGTGGGAGTGGAGAGTGTGGACATCGTTCTGGTGCTCCTGGGTGGATCCGACACGGACGCGTCTGGGAGCACGCGGGCACGCCGTCGGCCGCTGCCGACGGACGGTCACGCCGCTCCGGTCAGGCGACCGGCGGCGGCAGCACGATGTGGTGGGTCACGAAGGTCAGCGTAGTGAGCCGGGCTCGCCGGACGCCGCTGGATTCCGACCAGCGGCCGAGTCGAGCACCGCGCGCGCCATCACGAGCCGGCTGGCGCAGCGTTGCGGCATCGTGTGCCAGTAGTACGGGAAGGTCATCAGGGCGATCGCCAGCGCCCACGCCCGGCCGCGGCCCCAGGTGGCGTCGCCGACATCGACCGCGGCGCGGAACCTGGCCCGATCGGTCCCGTCCAGGACCTCCCAGCAGACGACGAGGTCGACGGCCGGGTCGCCGACGCAGAGCCCACCCAGGTCCAGCACCGCAGCGAGACCGTCGCCGTCGACCAGCAGGTTCTCGGCCAGCAGATCACCGTGCACCCAGCACGGCCCGCCCGTCCTCTGCGGCAGCCGGACGGCGTCCTCCCACAGGGCGGCGGCAGCATCGAGGTCGAGCTCCAGACCGCTCAGGGCACGGCAGTCCTCGATCGCTCGACGGATGGCGTCGGCGATGTGCCCGAGCGGCTCGGCACGGTAGGACCGCAGCGCCGGGTCGGCGAGCGCCTCCGCCGGCACCTCGACACCCCTCATCGCGGTGACGACAGCGGCGAGGTCGTCGGCGAGGTCCGGCCGGCGGTCCGGCGTCGCGGGCGTCTCGCCGGGGCACCACCGTGTCAGCGTCCACCGCTCCGGATAGCCGTGCCCCGGTTCGCCCAGAAGGACGACGTCGGGGACCGCCACCGGCAGCCGCTCGCCCAGCCAGCGGCCCCACCTGGCTTCCTTCCGGATCGCGCCGGAACCGCCCGGCTGCCGGGGAAGCCGCACCACCAGGTCGTCACCGAGGCGGAACAGCGCATTGGTCGAGCCCGTCGACGGAAGTGGGCGGACGGGCAGGTCGGCGAGCTCCGGCGCCTGATCACGCAGCAGCGCCCTGACCGTCCGGGGCTCGATCACGAGCTCGTCGTCGTGCATGCGTGCGGGCACCGGCCCACCTCATCGCGCGGCCGGCACGCTGTCGAGCGGATATCGGACAACCGGCGGCAGCGGCGTGCTGCTGGACCGACCTCGCGCGCTACGCCTCTGCTGACCGCCGTGCTGTTGATCCGGTGCGCCGCTGTCGCAACCGGTGCGCCGCTGCAACGGCGCACCTGGCCGGATAACACCGCGTTACATGTCGATGCCGCACCGCAGGGCACCTGGGCCCGCCGCCGAACGCGTCGACACCCTTCACGTGCGCCTTTACGCTCGCACCATGCAGCTGGAGACCCAGCGCGAGCAGGTGCCGCGCAACGATGACGGCGAGCGTGACACGGCGTTGGCGTTCCTGGGGTTCGCCCGCCACTGCCTGCTGAAGAAGCTCGACGGACTCGACGAGGAGCAGCTCCGGCGCCGGCACGTCGTCTCCGACACCACGCTGCTCGGGCTGGTCCAGCACGCCACGGACGGCGAGCGCTACTGGTTCAGCCACGTGCTGACCGGCAGCCCCGAGCACGCGGACGTCGACTTCTCGATGGTCGTGCCCGAGGACCGCACCGCCGAGCAGGTCGTCGCCGCTTTCCGGGCGGCTGTGGAGGAGAGCGACCGCAACCTCGCCGCGGTGGGCTCCTTCGACGACCTCACCGTGGTCCCGGTCGACGGGCAGCGCAAGACGGTCCGGTGGGTGGTCACCCACAAGACCAGCGAGCTCGCCCGCCATGCCGGCCACGCCGACATCCTCCGCGAGCTGACCGACCAGGTGACCGGCCGGTGAGCGAAGGAACGATCGACCGCGCCACCGGGCCCGCGCTCGAGCGCCAGACCGCCAGCCGCGTCATCCCGGCACCGCCGAGCCGCATCTTCGAGGTGCTGACCGACCCCGAGG
This sequence comes from Nocardioides sp., assembly GCA_031177735.1. GTDB lineage: Bacteria > Actinomycetota > Actinomycetes > Propionibacteriales > Nocardioidaceae > Nocardioides. Next base: position 21,993 of record JAPSKJ010000007.1, on the reverse strand, counting down.
GCCACGTGGCGATCGACTCCAGCGGCATGCTGCAGTCCTCGGAGGGGGAGCGGGTGCGCCAGGTCGACGACCGGTTCGTGGTGCACATGGACCGCGAGGCGCTGGGCGACCTGCCGATGGGCAAGTACGACGTGGAGGTGGTCATCACCGCGCTCGAGCCCGACGTGCACATCGAGTGGACGATCCACGGCACCATCAAGCCGCCGATCGGGCACGTCTACGGCTACCTCCTCGAGCAGCTGGACCCGGGGACCACCAAGGTGACGTCGTACTGCGACTGGAGCAACGCGGCGCCGGAGTGGAAGCCGATCTTCCCGGTCATCGACGAGAAGGCGCTCCGGGCGACGCTGGGCGTGCTCGAACGGGCCGTTCTGCGGGGCTATCCCCGGATCCGCTGAGACCCGCCGATAGGTTGCGGCCATGGTCACCGCAACCTCGGAGTACGACGACGACATCACCGTGACGCCGGTCGACGACGGTGTCTACGACGCGGATCTGCCGGCCGGTTGGAGCGTCGGCGGCGGCATCAACGGCGGCTTCCTCCTCGGGGTGATCGGCAGCGCGCTGCGCGAGGAGCTGGCCGGCAAGCCGCACCCGGTGTCGGTGAGCGCCTACTACCTCAGCGCGAGCACGGCCGGCGCCGCGCAGGTGCGCACGCAGGTCAAGCGGAACGGCGGCGGCCTGTCGACCGCGGCGGCGGAGCTGTGGCAGGGCGACCAGCTACGGATCACCGCCCTGGCGACCTACGGCGACCTGTCCACCCTCGGCGCCGACGTCCGCACCAGCGCCGAGGAGCCGCACCTGCCCGACCGTGACCAGTGCGTCTCCAACCAGCACGCTCCCGAGCACGTGCGCGCGATGGCGCCGATGATGGAGCGCTTCGACATGCTCTTCCACCCCGAGCAGATCGGCTGGGCGGTCGGGCAGCCGAGCGGGCGCGGCGAGATCAGCGCGTGGTTCCGCCTCAAGGACCGCGACCCCGACCCGCTCAGCCTGCTCTCCACCGTCGACCTGCTGCCCCCGGTGACCTTCGACCTCGGCATGCCCGGCTGGGCGCCGACCATCGAGCTCACCGCGCACGTGCGCGCCGTCCCGGCGCCGGGGTGGCTGAAGGTGCGGCACGCCACCCGCAACCTTGCCGGCGGCATGTTCGAGGAGGACTGCGAGGTCTGGGACTCGGCGGGCCGGCTGGTCGCGCAGAGCCGCCAGCTCGCGCGGGTGCCGCGCACCTAGGTCCCCGGCGCGTCCGTTCCAGCGCCTGGTCGACCACTCGACCGGAGTCCCGGACCACGACCCGAGCGGGTGGCTACTCGATCAGCGAGCGGCGCTCCATCGCGAAGACCCACCGCAGCCCCGGGTGCTCGGTGACCGACCAGAGCGTCCCGTCGCCGGCGGGGTCGTCGGAGGCCGGCCACCAGCACAGGTCCTCCGGACCCGGCGGCGTGGCGAAGCGGTGCCGGCGGAACGACCCCGGCCGGCCGACGTACACATCGCCCGGGGCCGGACCGTGCGAGACCGTCACCACCATGGCGTCGCCGACCACGACGGCGCCCTGGCTCTGCGCCAGCCCCTCCTCGAGGACGCCGACCGGCCGGCTCACCCCGTCCTCGTGGGCCTCCAGCAGGCCGCTCCCGGCCACCGGGAAGCGCGCCAGCCGGCGGGTCTGGCCGCCCCGGCCGTACTCGCCGACCAGCACGGCCGGTGACCGGCCCGACCGGTCGAGTGAGAGGAAGGAGTACCGCAGCCGCTCGACGCCCTCCTCGGCGGCGGCGCGGTAGGCGAACCGCACCGGCAGCACGTAGCGGTGGTCCTCCACGTCGAGGCTGGAGCGGTCGGGCACGTGCATCAGGTCGTCGAGCCGGCAGGTCAGGAAGCCCCGTCCGGTCGCCGCGACGTGCAGGTAGGGCGCCTGCCAGACCAGCCCGCCTGCGTGCACCCGCACCGGGTGCACGCGCGGACGCCCACGCTCGAGCACCGGCTCCACCAGCAGCACGTGGCGGTAGCGCCGCGACTCCAGGTCGAGCACGGTGATCCGTGATCCGGCGTTCTTGCCGTCGGCGCCCTTGCGGTACCACGACACCAGCAGCACTGGCCGGTCCACGTCGGTGCGGTAGGAGCAGGCGATCCCCTGCGGCCACCAGGTGCGGTCGCGCCGGTCGTAGGCGTCCCAGGTCAGTGCTCGGGCGACCTTCCGGCCGGGTGCCCAGGCCGGGTGGGCGCGCCGGTCGAGGTCATCGAGCACGCCCGGCATGCCGGCCCGGCCGCCGAGGGAGACGGCGAGCGCCTCGATGGCGGCGACGTTCTCCTCGGTGCGGACCAGGTGCACACCCGCCGACCGCTCGGACGCCTCCACGCGCCCAACCCTAGGCTCGGGTCCATGAGAACCGTGGTGGGTGCAGCCGTCGTCCGCGGTGCCCGCGTGCTCGCCGCCCGGCGGACTGCGCCGGCCGAGGCGGCCGGGCGCTGGGAGTTCCCCGGCGGCAAGGTGGAGCCGGGGGAGCGGCCCGACGACGCGCTGGTGCGGGAGATCGCCGAGGAGCTCGACTGCGACATCGAGGTCACCGGGTGGCTGCAGGGCGCGGTGCCGATCGGGGAGACCCACGTGCTGACCGTGGCGAGCGCACGGCTGGTCCGCGGCGAGCCCGACCCCGGCGCCGTCGACACGCCCGGCCACGACCTGGTCCGGTGGCTCGCGGCCGACGAGCTCGACGAGGTCGACTGGCTCGAGCCGGACCGGCCCTTCCTGCCCGAGCTGTCCACCATCCTGCGTGCCGAGGCCGCCCGGCTGCAGACCAGCCGACGCGGCATCTTCTTCGAGGAGGACGACGCCCTGGCAGTGGCGGGCCGCCTGGCCGCGGACGGTTGGGCGGTCGAGGTCCTCCGTGAGCGCTACCAGGGCGAGGACGACGACGAGGACCATCCGTGGGCCGTGGTCACCGACGCGCCCGACCTCATCCTCGAGGTGCTGGTGGACGAGCACGACGGCTGGCTGGACGTCCCCGACGACGTACCCGCCGCCCCGCCCCTCGACCTGCCCACCGCCCCCAAGCGGATCAAGCGCGACCTAGGCTGACCCCATGACCCTGGCTGACCAGCGCCTGCTGCTCGTGCACGCCCACCCCGACGACGAGACGATCGCCACCGGCGCCACGATGGCGAAGTACGCCGCCGAGGGCCGCCACGTCACCTGCGTGACGTGCACGGCCGGTGAGATGGGCGAGATCCTCGTGCCCGAGCTCGAGCACCTCGCCGCCGACCGGGAGGACCGGCTCGGCGAGCACCGCAGGGGCGAGATCGAGGCCGCCATGAAGGAGCTGGGCGTCACCGACCACCGCTGGCTCGGGGGGTTCGGGCGCTACCGCGACTCCGGCATGCAGTGGCACCCCGACGGCCACGCCATCCCCGCGGACACCATCCACGAGAACGCCTTCTGGCACGCCGACCTGACCGAGGCCGCCACCCACCTCGTCGCCATCATCCGGGAGCTGCGCCCGCAGGTGCTGGTCACCTACGACGAGTTCGGCAACTACGGCCACCCCGACCACATCCAGGCGCACCGCGTCGCGATGTACGCCGCCCAGCTCGCCGCCGTGCCGTCCTACCGTGCTGACCTGGGCGAGGCCTGGGACATCCCGAAGATCTACTGGACCGCGATGAGCGAGAGCCGGATGCGCGACGGCCTGCGCGCCCTGCGGGAGGCCGGCGAGGAGACCTTCTTCGAGGGCGTCGACCCCGACGGGCCGATCCCGATGACGACCCCGGACGAGGACCTCGCCGCCGAGATCGACGCGACCGACCACGCCGAGCAGAAGATGGCGGCGATGCGGGCCTACCCGACCCAGATCACCGTCGACGGGCCCTTCTTCGCGCTGTCCAACAACGTGGGCAACAAGGTGTGGGGACTCGAGCACTACCGGATCGCCAAGGGCACCCGCGGCCCGGCCGGCCCGAACGGACTGGAGACCGACCTGTTCGCCGGACTGTGAGGCTGCTGGCCGCGCTCGGGCTGTTCGTCGTCGGCGCCCTCGCCGGGGTCGCGACCATCGCGCTGCACAACGAGGCCTGGGCGCTCGGACTCGGGACGGCCGGGACCCTCGCCGGAGTCCTGGCCGCGCCTGCGGGCCTGCGGCGCTCCGGGTACGCCGTGGGCTGGCTGCTGCCGCTCGCGCTGGCGGTCCGCGGCCGACCGGAGGGCGACTTCCTCGTCGCGGACGGCACGGCCGGCTACCTCCTCGTCGGGCTCGGGCTGGTCGTGCTGTGCCTCACCACGGCGACCCTGCCGCCGCTGCGCCGCCACCATGACGCCGACACCGGGTCGGCGAGGATTGGCACCCCCATGGGGGAGGTCTCCTAGGCTCGGTGCTTGTGAGCAAAGCCCCCAAGGCCCCGAAGCAGAAGCGTGAGCGCGCCGGAGGACTCCTGGTCCTCGGCGTGATCGCGGTGCTGGCACTTCTCGTGGGCGGTGGCTGGGCGGCGGCCTACTACGCCGCCGGGGAGGAGCTCCCGCGCGGCGCCGAGGTCGCGGGGGTCGACGTCGGCAGCCGGCTGCCCGACCAGGCGGTCCGGGCGATGCGCCGCGGGCTCGCCGACGTCGCCGGCGCGCCCTTCACCGTGGCGGCCGACGGCGGGACCGGCCAGACGGTGCGGGTCACTCCGCAGGAGGCCGGGCTCACCCTCGACTACGAGGCCACCATCGAGCAGGCCGGCGGCGGCACCAGCTGGGACCCGCGCCGGCTCTGGGAGCACTACACCGGCGGTGACGAGCTCGACCCCGTCGTCGAGGTCGACGAGGACAAGCTCGCCGCGGTCGTCGACAAGGTCAACGCCCGGCTCGGCACGCCGCCCGTCGACGGTGCGGTGAGCTTCACCGACCAGGGCGTCGCCAGGACCGAACCGGTCACGGGCCAGGGGGTCGACCCCGCCGAGCTGCGCGACGCCCTGCTGGCGGCGTACCTCGACACCGAGGACCGCACCGTCGAGGTCACCCTCCACGAGGTGCAGCCCGACATCGACAGCGCCGACGTGCAGGCGGCTGTCGACGGCTTCGCCAACCCCGCGATGGCCTCGCCGGTCACGCTGACCTTCGGCACCTCGCCGGTCCAGCTCTCGCCGCAGGAGTACGCCGACGTCCTCTCCTTGGCGCCGGAGGGCGGTGCCCTGGTGCCCACGCTCGACTCGGGCAAGCTGCAGGCGCTGGTCTCCTCCAAGCTGGCCGCCGACGCCAGCGCGCCCGTGGACGCGACCGTGCAGCTGGTCGACGGCAAGCCCAAGGTCATCCCCGCCAAGCCCGGCGTGACCTACGCCCCCGCCGATGTGGAGCGGATCTTCCTCGACCTGGTCGCCCGACCCGAGGGCCAGCGTCAGCTCGAGGTGCCCGCGACGGTCGCCGAGCCGGAGTTCACCACCAAGGACGCCCGCGCGCTGAGGATCAAGCGCAAGATCTCCAGCTTCACGACCTACTTCCCCTACGCGGAGTACCGCAACGTCAACATCGGCCGTGCCGCCGAGCTGCTCGACGGCACGCTGGTGAAGCCGGGAGAGACGTTCTCCTACAACGACACCATCGGCGAGCGCACCGAGGCCAACGGCTTCGTGCCCGGTTGGACGATCCAGAACGGCGTGTTCAAGGAGGACCTCGGTGGCGGGGTCTCCCAGCTCGCGACGACCACCTACAACGCCGGCTTCTTCGGCGGCATGACCGACGTCGAGCACAAGGCGCACTCGCTCTACATCGACCGCTACCCGGTCGGCCGCGAGGCGACCGTCGCGTGGGGCTCGGTCGACCTGCGCTTCCGCAACGACACTCCCTACGGCGTGCTCATCACCACCCGGTTCACCCCCTCCACCGGGTCGAGCCAGGGAGCGGTGACGGTCGAGCTGTGGTCGACGAAGGTCTGGGACATCACCACCACGACGAGCCCGCGCTACAACTTCACCGACTACACCACCCGTTACAACACCGACGAGAGCTGCCAGGCCACCTCGGGAGCGCAGGGGTTCACCGTCGACGTGGTGCGCAACTTCCACAAGCCCGGCTCGGACGTCGTCGAGAAGTCCGAGACCATCACGACGACCTACATCCCCACCGACACGGTGATCTGCGGGCCGCCGCCGAAGAAGAAGCAGCCCCGCCCGGTCGGCTAGCCGGTCAGGGCGCGGCCAGGTAGCGGCAGGTGTGGTGCACCGCGAAGCCGAGCCCCTGGTAGAGGGCGGCGGCCGGCTCGTTGTCGGTCTCCACGTGCAGCCACGCGGTGCGCGCACCCTGCTCGGCGCCCCAGTCGAGCAGCTCGGCCATCACGGCCCGCGCCAGTCCTCGACGGCGGTACGCCGGCTCGACGACCAGCCCGTGCACCCCGATCCAGTCACCGTCGACCCCTGCGTGCCCGACCGCCCAGTCGGGCCCGTCCAGGTCCCCGGCGAACGCCGACACCTGCGACCCGTCGGTCACCAGCCGCACCCGCGGCGGCATCTCGACACCGGCGAGCCGGCGCCGCACCTGGGCGACCGGCGCGAGCAGGAAGTGCGCATCACCGCCGGGCACGACCGTCCAGCCCAGGTCGCCCAGGCCCTCCTCGACCGGCGACCCCAGCTCGACCTGCGCCAGGGCGGGGCGTGCGCGCGCCGTGTAGAACCCGCGCACCGCGTCGGCGGCTTCCGCCAGCGGCCGCCCCGGCTCGCCGATCGCCAGGCACGAGTTGGCCCGCTTGCGCGGGCGGCCCTGCGGCTGCGGCTCGTGGCGCAGCTGCCACTCGCCGAGCGACTCCGTCGCCAGCCCCGGGAAGAGGGTGGCGGTGTGCTGCTCGGCCTCCCGCACCGAGACCCGGTGGCGCACCGAGGGGCGGGGCGGGACCGGCTTGCCGGAGACGATGTCGGCCAGCGCGACCCGCACGTCGGCGCCCGACTCGGTGCGGATCACGCAGTCACGGTCGGACCACGACGTACACACGCCGAGGAGGTCGGTGAAGGCCGGGCCGCCAGTGGGGCCGGTCTCGACCCGGCCGTCCGCCGAGCGGAGGAGGCGGCGGACCACGACACGCCGACCGACGACGTGTGGGCCCAGCCGGTGCTGGCCGGTGGGGGAGGCGTCCACGTGGTGGGGTTCTGAGCGGTCGGGCACGCCGGGATACTAGGCTTGCCGCTACAGCCCTCGACTTCCTGGAGGAGGAACGTCCGATGACCTACGTCATCTCGCAGCCGTGCGTCGACGTCAAGGACCGCGCGTGCGTCGACGAGTGCCCGGTCGACTGCATCTACGAGGGCAAGCGGATGCTTTACATCCACCCCGACGAGTGCGTTGACTGCGGTGCCTGTGAGCCCGTCTGCCCCGTCGAGGCGATCTTCTACGAGGACGACCTTCCCGAGCAGTGGAAGGACTACTACGACGCCAACGTGAAGTTCTTCGACGACCTCGGCTCGCCCGGCGGTGCCGCCAAGATGGGTGAGATCGACAAGGACGCCGAGTTCGTCGCCGGGCTCGAGCCGCAGAACCAGGACCACTGAGCCCGCTCGGCTCGCCGGACCCGCTGAACCCCGCAGGAGGACCCGTCGTGGCCAGGCCGCAGGTCTCGCGCCGGCTGCCCGACTTCCCGTGGGACAGCCTGGTCGAGCACGCCACCCGCGCCCGCCAGCACCCGGACGGCATCGTCGACCTCTCGGTCGGCACGCCGGTCGACCCCACGCCGGAGGTCGTCCAGCAGGCGCTGCGTGAGGCGGCCAACTCGCCGGGCTACCCCGTCACGGTCGGGCTGCCGGAGACCCGGCAGGCCTGCCTGGACTGGCTCGCGCGCAACCACGGCGTCACCGGGCTGGGCCTGGACCAGGTGCTCCCGGTGATCGGCTCGAAGGAGCTGATCGCCTCGATGCCGCTCCACCTGGGCATCGGCGCGGGCGACCTGGTCGTCTACCCCGAGCTCTCCTACCCGACCTACGAGGTCAGCGCCGCGCTGGTCGGTGCCCGCGCGCTGGCCACCGACTCGCTCACCGCCATCGGCCCCGAGCGGCCGGCGATCCTGTGGCTCAACTCGCCGTCGAACCCGACCGGCCGGGTGCTCCCGGTCGAGCACCTGCGCAAGGTGGTCGAGTGGTGCCGTGAGCGCGGCACGATCCTGGTCTCCGACGAGTGCTACATCGAGTGCGCCTGGGAGGGCGAGGCGCCCGTCTCCGCCCTGCACCCCTCCGTCAGCGGAGGCTCCGCCGACGGCATCCTGGTCGTCCACTCCACCTCCAAGCGCTCCAACCTGGCGGGCTACCGGTGCGCCTTCGTGGCCGGTGACCGCGCCCTGATCGGTGAGCTGCTCGCCGTGCGCAAGAACCTCGGCCTGCAGATGCCCGGCCCGCAGCAGCTGGCCATGATCGCCGCGCTCGACGACGACCAGCACGCCAAGGAGCAGCACGCGCGGTACGCCGCCCGCCGCACCAAGCTGCGCGACGCGCTCGTCCACGCCGGCTTCGCGATCGACCACAGCGAGGCCTCGCTCTACCTGTGGGCGACCCGCGGCGAGGACTGCTGGGACACCGTCTCGTGGCTCGCCGAGCGGGGCATCCTCGCCGCTCCCGGCGTCTACTACGGCGCCGCCGGCCGCTCCCACGTCCGGATCGCCTTCACGGCCACCGACGAGCGCATCGACGCCGCGGTCGAGCGCCTCACCGCCTGAGACCCGCGGCGTCGCGCCCGACGCCGCTCCTCAGTCCGCCACGTCGACGTGCACGTGGTCGCGGTGCTCCAGGATCTCCATCGAGCCCGACCGCGCCGGCGGGTCGTAGTCCCGCCAGCCCTCCTGCGAGCGCCAGCCGCTGGTCCAGATCCGGTCGTCGAAGATGACGGTGCGGATGGCGAGCCGCTCGGCCTGCGTGACGAGGTAGTGCGCGACCGCCCACCCGTGCACCTGGTTGGCGGCGTTGACCGGGCGGAAGAACGCGTCGACCGCCCGCCCCTCGTAGTGGGCGGATCCCTCCATGTGGCCGGTGGACACACCGCCCGGCTCGAACCCGCCGAGGGGGAGCCGTCCGAAGACCTCGAGCAGGTCGGCACGCACCCGCTCGGCCCGCGCCACCAGACCGGAGGGCTCCAGCTCGTCGGGGGCCTCCTCCGGCTCCTCGCTCAGCGCGCAGGCCAGGGCCGCCTCGGAGTGGCCGGTCAGCGCGGAGGCCAGCACGCGGGCGTCGGGCACGTGGTCGGCGTAGTCGCCGCCCCCGCCGCCGGCGACCTGCGCCGCGACGTCCTCGACGTCGGCGTCGCGGTAGCCCGGCACCGCAGCCACCTCGGCCAGCAGCGCGAGCACGCCGTCGCGACCGTTCCCGCCGGGCAGCCGGTCCAGGTCCGACTCGGCGAGGCCGACCGCGAGGGCGACCGTGGCCGCCCGCGCCGGCAGCCCCCGACCGACGGCGAGGCCAGCGACCACGCCGGCCCGCTCGGCCTGTGCCAGCGAGAGCTCCACCGTGGTCCCGGACGCGGTCGCCTCGCAGCGCTCGGAGGAGGTGAGCACCCGGACCGCCACCACCGTGACGAGTCCGACGACGAGGAGGAGGGCCGCGGCGAGCGCGATCAGCGGGGCACGGGAACGCACGCGCACATCATGGCGACCGGCTCCAACGCTCACTGGCCCAACGAGACCTCGGAGCCGACCAGGTCGACCACCACGTGGCCGTCCAGGGGAGCGGCATCGGTGGTCCACCCATCGGCCGATGCGGCGCCCGCGGTCCACTCGTGGCCGGCGAAGGCCACCCGCCGGATGCCGAGGCGGGGGGCCTGGGCGACCAGGTAGTGAGCGGCGGCCCAGCCGGTGCGGCGGTCGGCGACCGACGCGGCGACGGTGCGCCCCCGGATCACCGGCGTGCCGAGCAGGCTGCCGAAGACGCCGGTCAGCTCGCGGCGTACCGTCGTGGCCCGGCCGGGCTCGGGCAGGTTGAGCCGGCAGCTGAAGCCGCGCGGGGAGTGGCCGGTCAGCGCGGAGGCGAGCGCTCGGGCCTCGGGCTCGTGCTGCGCGTAGGCCTTGGGGTAGGCCGAGCGCTGGACGGTCTGGGCGGCCACGGTGATCTCCATCGACTCATAGCCCGGCACCCGCACGAGGGCGTCGTAGAACCGGTTGGCCGCGTACACCGGGTCGGTCACCTGGGCGCGCGTGCCCCAGCCTTGCGAGGGGCGCTGCTGGAAGAGCCCCAGGGAGTCGCGGTCGCCGTAGTCGAGGTTGTAGAGCCGGGACTCCTGGAAGACGGTGGCCAGCGCGATCGTGGCGGCCCGGGCGGGCAGGCCACGGCGCACGGCGATCGCCACGATGAGGGCCGCGTTGCGGGCCTGCTCGGGGTCGAGGGTCGAGGAGAGACCGTCGACGCGGGCCGTGCACTCGTCGGGCAGCAGCTCGCGCACCTCGTCCCGGGCGCGCTGCCACGCGACGGTGGCGGCGACGCCGAGCAGGGCGACCACCAGCACGGCGGCCGCGAAGCGCTTCACTCGTCTAGTTGGCGTGCAGCGCGGCGTTGAGGGCGATGCCCTCGCCCTTCCACGGCACGGCCTCGACGGCGCCGGTGACCGAGTTGCGGCGGAACAGCACGTTGGCGGCACCGGAGAGCTCCAGCGCCTTGCGGGTGGTGCCGTCCGGCATGGTCACCTTCGTGCCGGCGGTGACGTAGCAGCCGGCCTCGACCACGCAGTCGTCGCCCAGCGAGATCCCGATGCCGGCGTTGGCGCCGACCAGGCAGCGCCGGCCGATGGAGATGACCTGCTTGCCGCCCCCGGAGAGGGTGCCCATGATGGAGGCGCCGCCGCCGACGTCGGAGCCGTCACCGACGACGACGCCCGCCGAGATGCGGCCCTCGACCATGGAGGCGCCGAGCGTGCCGGCGTTGAAGTTGACGAAGCCCTCGTGCATCACGGTGGTGCCCTCGGCGAGGTGCGCGCCGAGCCGGACCCGGTCGCCGTCGGCGATCCGCACGCCGGTGGGCAGCACGTAGTCGACCAACCGCGGGAACTTGTCGACGCCGTAGACCGTCACGTGCTGGCCCGCTGCGCGCAACCGCGCACGGGTGAGCTCGAAGCCCTCGACCGGGCAGGGGCCGGCGCTGGTCCACACGACGTTGGCGAGCAGCCCGAAGATGCCGTCGAGGTTCTGGCCGTGCGGCGCGACCAGCCGGTGGGAGAGCAGGTGGAGGCGCAGCCAGACGTCCTCGGTGGAGGTCGGGGCGGCGTCGAGGTCGGCGATCTCGACCAGCGTCACCCGCTTCTCCACCCCGCGCACCTCGTCGGTGCCGGCCAGGGCGCTCAGCTCCGCCGGCGGCTGCGCGTCGGCCGGCTTCGCGCCGAGCGCGGGGGAGGGGAACCACGCGTCGAGGACGGCTCCCGGCGTGGAGGAGGAGTCGGCGGTGTACGTCGTCAGGGCGAAGCCCCAGGCAGAGCGGGTCACGTGGGTGGAGTCTAGGGCGTCGGCCTCGGCGGCCGACCACGGCCAGCCCTCCGCGCGGCACCCACCGCGACTCGGGTCACGCGCCGGTGGTGCCGTCCAGGCACTCGCGGAGCAGGTCGGCGTGGCCGCAGTGCCGGGCGTACTCCTCGATCATGTGCACGAGCATGTCGCGGATGCTCAGCTGGCCTTCGTCGCCGGGCATGGTCAGCATCCGGCCGAGCGCCTCCGGCTCGTCGGGCACGCCGTCGAGCCAGGCGTCGGCGTCGGAGATCTTGTCCTTCCAGACGGCGAAGGCCTCCTCGACGCAGGCCCGGGTGCCGACCGCGTCGTCGAAGTCCGCGTCCCGCCGGTCGTCCTTGCCGAAGAGCCTGCTCTCACCGGTGCGCTGCGCCACCCGGCGGAACCAGCTGTGCTCGACGGCCGCCATGTGCCGCACCAGCCCGAGCAGGCTCAGCGTGCTCGGCGGCACGCTGCGGGTGGCCAGCTGCTCGGGCGTCAGCCCCTGGCACTTGACCTCCAGGGTGAGGCGGAAGTGCCGCAGGTAGTCGCGGTAGGTGGTCAGCTCGGTGGGCGCACTCGGGCTCTCGGTGCGCGGGTCGCCGTCCAGGGAGGTCCAGGGCTCGCTCATGCTCGGATCCTTCCGAGCCCCGGACCTCCCCGGCAACCTGGGCGACCGGTCAGCAGCAGCGGCCCTGGGTGAGGTGCTCCCGCTCGTGGTCGCGCTGTCGCTCGAACTCGCGGCGGGTCATCGGGCGTACGCCCTCCCGCTCGCACCGGGCGAGGTAGTCGTCCCACTTGGCCTCGCCGGTGGCCTGGCGCAGCAAGCTCCAGGCCACCCGGCCGAGCTCCTTGGTGGTCATCGGTGACCGCTCCCCGCGAGCGGGCCGTTCTCGGCCTCCCAGGCGCGGACCGCCTCCTTCTCCTCGGCGGTGGCGAAGAAGTCGGACGGGGCCACGACGTTCGACTCCGTGTAGGGCGTCTCGGTCGTCGGCAGGCCGCCGGCACGCAGCGCTCGGATGCACGTGGCGAGGGCGCCGAGCACGACGACCACCACGAGGACCGCGAAGGCCGCCTGGAGGATGCCGTTCTGCGTGGAGTTGTAGATGATCTGGTCCACGTCGTCGGGCGTCTGCGCCGCGCCGTAGAGCTCGCCGGCGTCGCGGGCCTCCCGGGCGGCGTCGGCCTGGGCGAAGTAGCCGATCGCCGGGTTGTCGCTGAAGACCTTCTGCCAGCTCGCCGTCATCGTGACGACCAGGTCCCAGGCCAGGCCGATGCCCGGCACCCACGCCCACTTCGCCTTGCCGTGCTTGATCAGCAGGGTGACGCACAGCGTCAGCGCGATCGCGGCGAGGAGCTGGTTGGCGATGCCGAAGAGCGGGAAGAGCTGGTTGATGCCGCCGAGCGGGTCACCCACGCCGATCCAGAGCATGTAGCCCCACGCCGCCACGACGATGGCGCTGGCCGACCAGGCGGCGGGGCGCCAGGAGACGTCGGCGTACCGCTTCCAGATGTTGCCCAGGGTGTCCTGCACCATGAACCGGCCGACCCGGGTGCCGGCGTCGACGGCGGTGAGGATGAAGAGCGCCTCGAACATGATCGCGAAGTGGTACCAGAACGCGGCGAGCCCGCCGCCGAACGCCTCGGTGAAGATCATCGAGATGCCGAACGCCAAGGTCGGGGCGCCGCCGGTGCGGGAGATGATCTCCTCCTCCACCGATGCCGCCGCCGCCTCGAGGTCGGCCGGGGTGATGGAGAAGCCGAGCCCGTTGACGAACTCCGCGGCGCTCGCGGCCGCGCCACCGGTCGCTCCGGCCGGGGCGTTCATCGCGAAGTAGATGCCGGGGTCGATCACGGTCGCGGCGATCAGCGCGCTGATGGCCACGAAGGACTCCATCAGCATGCCGCCGTAGCCGACCATCCGGACGTGCGACTCCTTGGCGATCATCTTCGGCGTGGTGCCGGAGGAGATCAGCGCGTGGAACCCGGAGAGGGCGCCGCAGGCGATGGTGATGAAGACGAACGGGAAGAGCTTGCCGGCGAACACCGGGCCGGTGCCCTCGGTGGCGAAGTCGCTGATCGCGTCGTGCTGCAGGGCCGGCGCCGCCAGGATCAGCCCGAAGGCCAGGAGCACGATCACGCCGACCTTCATGAAGGTCGAGAGGTAGTCACGCGGCGTCAGCAGCATCCACACCGGCAGGATCGAGGCGACGAAGCCGTAGATCACCAGGCACAGGACGAGGGTCTCCTTGGAGAGGGTCAGCGTGTCGGCCAGGCCCAGCTCCTCGACGTAGCCGCCCAGCACGATGGCCAGCAGCAGGAGGGCGACGCCGATGGCGGTGACCTCCATGACCCGACCGGGGCGCAGGTAGCGCAGGTAGAAGCCCATGAACAGGGCGATCGGGATGGTCAGGCCGATCGAGAAGACACCCCACGGCGACTCGGCCAGCGCGTTGACGACCACGAGCGCGAGCACGGCGAGGATGATGATCATGATCGCGAAGACGGCGATCAGGGCCGCGACGCCGGCGACGACGCCGATCTCCTCGCGGACCATCTGGCCCAGGCTCTTCCCGTCACGACGCATCGAGAAGAACATCACGATCATGTCCTGCACCGCGCCGGCGAGGATCACGCCGACGACGATCCAGATCGTGCCGGGCAGGTAGCCCATCTGCGCGGCGAGGACCGGGCCGACCAGCGGCCCGGCACCGGCGATCGCGGCGAAGTGGTGCCCGAAGAGCACCCGGCGGTCGGTGATGTCGAAGTCGCGGCCGTTCTGCAGGCGCTCGGCCGGTGTCGCCCGGGTGTCGTCCACCTCCAGCACGCGCCGGGCGATGAAGCGGGAGTAGAAGCGGTAGGCGATCGCGTAGGAGGCCAGCGCCGCGAACAGGATCCACAGCGCGGAGACCTCCTCGCCGCGGGAGAGCGCCAGCACTGTCCAGCAGGTGGCGCCGACGAGGGCGACCACGGTCCAGATGACGATGCTCCGCGGTGACAGGCCGCGGGTGCTCGACGAGGTCAACGACATGTTCAGAACTCCAGAGATGTCCAGCGGTCCTCCGAGCGAGACCGGCGTCACATGCTACTGCCGCGCGGGACGGTCTCGACGACGGGCCGTCGACGCCCGTTCACCCGGGCGTCCTCTCCGGCTCGGCCAGGCTCGCCATGGTCGGGCTCATGCGAATCTCGGTGATGCTGCGGCGACCCGCCGCCCTCGTCCTTCCCGCCCTGCTCGGTCTCGTGCTCACTGTCGCACCGCCCGCCGGTGCCGGCAACCCACACCGGGCGAGCGCCCAGCCGCTGGAGCTGGCGCACGCGCACAACGACTACGAGCACGACCGGCCGCTGCTCGACGCGCTCGACCACGGCTTCACCTCGGTGGAGGCCGACGTGTGGCTGGTCGACGGCGAGCTCTACATCGGCCACGACGAACCCGACCTCGACCGCACGCTGACCGACACCTACCTGGAGCCGCTCGCCCAGCGGGTGCGCGCCAACGGTGGCTCGGTCTACCCGCACTGGCGCGAGAGCCTGCGGCTGCTGATCGACGTGAAGTCCGAGGGCACCGCGGCCTGGCCGGTCATCGAGGAGAAGCTCGCACAGTTCCCGTTCCTGATGACCACCTACGTCCGGGGACGCGTGATCGAGCGGGGCGTCACCGCCGTCATCTCCGGCAACCGCGATCTCGCCGCGATGGCGGCCGCGCCCACGCGGCGCTCCTTCTACGACGGTCGGCTCGCCGACCTCACCAGCGGCCGGCCGGCCGGCCTGATGAGCCTGGTGAGCGACAACTGGACCAACCACTTCACCTGGCGCGGCAACGGTCCGATGCCGGAGACCGAGCGCGCGAAGCTGCGCGCGATCGTCGACACCGCGCACGCCGCCGGCTACGAGGTCCGGTTCTGGGCCACCCCCGACGCTCCCGGTCCCGCCCGGCTCGCCATCTGGCGTGAGCTCGTCGCCGCGGGCGTCGACGTCGTCAACACCGACGACCTTCCGGGGCTGATGGACTTCCTCCTCGCCGAGGACCCGGCCGAGGCGGCCTGAGCCCGGTCAGCGGGACGCTTCACCGGTCGCACCGGCCGGCCTCACTGGCCGGTGCGGCCGTCGATGCACTCGCGCAGCAGGTCGGCGTGCCCGCAGTGGCGGGCGTACTCCTCGATCATGTGGACCAGCACGTCCCGGACGCTGACCTCGCCGCCGCGCGGCATCGCCGCCGTCGCCCCGAGCTCGGCCTCGGGGAGGTCGCGGACCCACTCCTCGGCGCGGGCCACCTCCCGGCGCCACGCGGCGAAGGACTGCTCCACGCACTCGGCGGTGCCCACGGCGTCGTCGAAGTCGACGTCGCGACTTCCCGGTGCGCTCGGCCACAGCCACGGCTCGCCACTGCCGCGCAGCACCCGCTGGAACCAGTGGTGCTCGACCGCCGCCAGGTGCCGCACCAGCCCGAGCAGGCTCATCGTGCTCGGTGGCACGCTCCGGGTGGCCAGCTGCTCCGGGGTCAGGTCCTGGCACTTGAGCTCCAGGGTCAGCCGGTAGTTGCGCAGGTACTCCTGGTAGGTCGCCTTCTCACCGACCGGGTTGTCGTAGGTGCGCGGGTCGGACTCGGGCGGGAGGAACATGTCGGGCATGGCACCACCCAACCGCCTCGCCGTGGAGCCGGGCAACGCACGTGCCGTGCCACGATGGCGCAGTGACCAAGAAATCCGCGCTGCCGGTCCCCGCCCTGTCGCGGGCCGACGACGACACCTGGACGCTCGAGGTGCCAGGGGTCACCGCGACCACCGGGCATCCGAGCCCGGAGTGGGCGATGGCGAAGGGGGTCGAGGTCGTCCGCCGGGCCGCGACCGACATCGTGCGCCGGTGGATCTCCGGCAAGCCGGTCACTCCCGCCGAGCAGCAGGTCGTCCTCCTGGTCACCCGCGGCGACGCCCAGGTCTACGCATGGCTCGAGGCGTCGTTCGCCGAGGACCCGAAGGGGCGTTGACGCACGCGGGCGCGGCCCGGGCGATCTCGTGAGCGGCTGGTTGGCGGGGCGCCGGGCCGGCGGCGTACCCTTGTCAGCACAGGCGTTCGAGCCGTCATCAGCGGCGAGCCCCGGGAAGAACAGGCCACCCACGGGAGGCCCCAGTAGAACCCGGCGGGTAGGCCCGTCACAGCCGTGAACGAGTGGCGCCGCTCCCCTGGGGCGGGGCAAGCAGGGTGGTACCGCGGCAGCGATGTCGTCCCTGCGGAGTGCGAGCCAGCCGACCACACCGCAGGAGACCTGAGCCGATGACCTATCCCTTGGTCACCACCGACCCGTCCGACAAGCCGGGTGTGCCCGCCTCGCCACGCTTCCCCGAGATCGAGGAGCGCGTGCTCGCCTACTGGGCGCAGGACCGCACCTTCCAGGCCAGCGTGGAGAGCCGGTCGGCGGGGGAGAGCGGCGACAACGAGTTCGTCTTCTACGACGGTCCGCCGTTCGCCAACGGGCTGCCGCACTACGGCCACCTGCTCACCGGCTACGTCAAGGACATCGTCCCGCGCTACCAGACCATGCGCGGCAAGCGCGTCGAGCGCCGTTTCGGCTGGGACACCCACGGCCTGCCCGCCGAGCTGGAGGCCATGCGCCAGCTCGGCATCAAGACCACCGACGAGATCGTCGCCATGGGGATCGACGCGTTCAACGACGCGTGCCGCGCCTCGGTGCTGAAGTACACCGGCGAGTGGCGCGACTACGTGACCCGCCAGGCGCGCTGGGTCGACTTCGACAACGACTACCGCACCATGAACCCCGACTTCATGGAGTCGGTCATCTGGGCCTTCAAGAGCCTCTACGACAAGGGCCTGGTCTACGAGGGCTTCCGCGTCCTGCCCTACTGCTGGAACGACGAGACGCCGCTGTCCAACCACGAGCTGCGCATGGACGACGACGTCTACCAGCAGCGGCAGGACCCCGCCGTCACGGTCGGCTACCCGCTCGACGCCACCGGCGAGGACCCGGTGCTCGACGGCGCGCACATCCTGATCTGGACCACGACCCCGTGGACCCTGCCCAGCAACCTCGCCGTCATGGTCGGCAGCGACATCGAGTACGTCGTGGTCGAGGCGCCGGTGCCCGGCACCGGCGCGGTCGCGAAGTACCTCCTCGCCGAGGCCCGCCTGGCGGCGTACTCCCGTGAGCTGGCCGACGACAACGGCGAGTTCACCGTCCTGGGCCGCTACCGCGGCGCCGACCTGCTCGGGCGCACCTACACCCCGCCGTTCTCCTACTTCCTCGGCCACGCAGGCGCCTTCCGCGTGGTCGCCGCCGACGAAGCCGTCACCACCACCGACGGCACCGGCGTGGTGCACACCGCCGGTGCGTTCGGTGAGGTCGACAAGGAGGTGACCGACCGCGAGGGCATCGAGGCGGTCATGCCGGTCGGCAAGGACGGCCGGTTCACCCACCCGGTCGTGGAGTACGCCGGGATGCTGGTCTTCGACGCCAACCTCCAGATCATCGACCACCTGAAGGCGGCGACGAAGGGGCAGGGGGAGACCGGCTCGGTCACCCCCGGCACCATCCTGCTGCGCCGGGAGTCCTACGAGCACTCCTACCCGCACTGCTGGCGCTGCCGCCAGCCGCTGATCTACAAGGGCGTGAGCAGCTGGTTCGTCGAGGTCACCGCCTTCAAGGACCGGATGCTGGAGCTCAACAAGCAGATCACCTGGGTGCCCGACCACATCCAGGACGGGCAGTTCGGCAAGTGGCTCGAGAACGCCCGCGACTGGTCGATCACCCGCAACCGGTTCTGGGGCAGCCCGGTGCCGGTGTGGAAGTCCGACGACCCGACCTACCCCCGGATCGACGTCTACGGCTCCTTGGCGGAGATCGAGCGCGACTTCGGCACGCTGCCGCGCAACAAGGACGGCGAGCCCGACCTGCACCGCCCGTGGGTCGACGAGCTGGTCCGGCCCAACCCCGACGACCCGACCGGGAAGTCGATGATGCGGCGGGTCACCGACGTCCTCGACGTCTGGTTCGACTCCGGCTCGATGTCGTTCGCGCAGGTGCACTACCCGTTCGAGAACCGCGACTGGTTCGAGAACCACTTCCCGGCCGACTTCATCGTGGAGTACATCGGCCAGACCCGCGGCTGGTTCTACACCCTGCACATCCTGGCCACCGCACTGTTCGACCGTCCCGCGTTCTCGAGCTGCGTCAGCCACGGCATCGTGCTCGGCTCCGACGGCAACAAGATGTCGAAGTCGCTGCGCAACTACCCCGACGTCTCCGAGGTCTTCGACCGCGACGGCGCCGACGCCATGCGGTGGTTCCTCATGTCCTCGCCGATCCTGCGCGGCGGCAACCTGGTCGTGACCGAGCAGGGCATCCGCGACTCGGTGCGCCAGGTGATGATCCCGCTGTGGAACAGCTGGTACTTCTTCCAGCTCTACGCCAACGCCGCGGGCGAGGGCTACCAGGCCACCTGGCGGACCGACAGCACGGACCCGCTCGACCGCTACCTGCTCGCCAAGACGCGGCAGTACGTCGCGACCATGACCGAGGCGCTCGACGAGCTCCGTGTCGCCGACGCCTGCGAGGTGACCCGCGGGTTTCTCGACGTGCTCACGAACTGGTACATCCGCCGCTCCCGCGAGCGCTTCTGGGCGGCCGACGCCGGATCCGACGGGCAGGGCGTCGACCGCGACGCCTTCGACACCCTCTACACGGTGCTCGAGGTGCTCACCCGCGCCACCGCACCGCTGCTGCCGCTCACGACCGAGGAGATCTGGCGCGGCCTCACCGGCGGCCGGTCGGTTCACCTGGCCGACTGGCCCAGCGTCGACGACCTGCCCGCCGACGACGCGCTGGTCGCCACCATGGACCACGTCCGCGACGTCTGCTCGGCCACCTCGGCGCTGCGCAAGGCCCGCCAGCTGCGCAACCGGCTGCCGCTGGCCACGCTGACGGTCGTGGGCGCCGACATCGGCGGCTTCGAGCCGATCGTCGCCGACGAGGTCAACGTCAAGCAGGTCCGCCTGGTGGCCGCGGACTCCGAGGAGGCCGCCTCCTACGGCGTGGCCCAGAAGCTGACCGTCAACGCCCGCGCCGCCGGCCCCCGGCTCGGCAAGGACGTCCAGGTCGCCATCAAGGGCTCGAAGTCCGGCGACTGGGAGGTCCGCCCCGACGGCACCGTGGTCTCCGGCGGGCTCGAGCTGGTCGAGGGCGAGTACACCCTGGAGACGGTCGCGGGTGCGGCCGACGACCGGACCGCGGTCGGCCTCCTGCCCGGCGGCGGCTTCGTCGTGCTCGACACCGTCGTCACCCCCGACCTGGCCCGCGAGGGCCTGGCCCGCGACCTGGTCCGTGCGGTGCAGCAGGCCCGCAAGGACTCCGGCCTGGAGGTGTCGGACCGGATCCGTCTCGTGCTGGGCGGCACCGCGGCCGTGGTCGAGGCGGCCACCGCCCACGAGCAGCTGATCGCGGGGGAGACCCTGGCGACGGCGTACTCGGTCGAGGAGCACATGACCGGCACCGAGGTCGCCCTCGGCGACGGGGAGACCGCGACGATCTCGCTCGCCAAGGCGTGACCGGGTCGGCGCCCGAAGGGCGAAAGCAGTCCAGCGGGGGCGGGCCGCGACCGGACCCGGAGGACCGCGCCGTGGTGGTCGACTCGCTCGGCGTCGGTCTGGCGACGGGTGCCTACGGCGTCTCGTTCGGCGCGGTGGCGACCGCCTCCGGCCTCGACGTGTGGCAGGCCTGCGTGCTGTCGCTGGTGGTCTTCAGCGGCGGCTCGCAGTTCGCCTTCGTCGGGGTGGTCGGCGCGGGCGGTGCACCGCTGGCCGGTGCGCTGACCGGGCTGCTGCTCGGCAGCCGCAACGCGTTCTACGGCATCGCCCTCGCACCCACCCTGCGGCTGCGCGGGTGGCGGCGGCTGTTCGCGGCGCAGGTGGTCATCGACGAGTCCACCGCCATGGCGATCGGGCAGCTGAAGGACCGGCCCGGCGACGAGCGGCGGGCCCGGGTGGCGTTCCACCTCACCGGCTGGACGATCTTCGTGGCCTGGAACCTGATGACCCTGGCCGGCGCCCTGGCCGGCAACGCGATGGGCGACCCGCGCACCTACGGCCTCGACGCCGCCGTGGGCGCGGCGTTCCTCGCGCTGCTCTGGCCGCGGCTGACCGCCTGGCCGCAGCGGGTGGTCGCCCTGGTCGGCGCCGCGGCCGCGACCGGTCTGGTGCCGTGGACGGCCGCCGGCGTACCCGTCATCGCCGGTGGCGCGGTCGCCGTCCTCGTCGGCCTCGCGCTGGGGCGCAGGACGGTGCGCGCATGATCTGGGCGAGCGTCCTGCTGGTGGGCATCGGCTGCTACGCCCTCAAGCTCGGCGGGCTCTCGGTGCCGCAGCGGCTGCTCGACCGCGCGATCGTGCAGCGGGTCGCCGCGCTCATCCCGGTCGCGCTGCTCGCCGCGCTGGTCGCGGTGCAGGTGCTCGCCGACGGCCAGCGGATCGTCCTCGACGCGCGCCTGGTCGCCCTCGGCGCGGCAGCGGTGATGCTGGCGCTGCGGCTGCCGTTCCTCGTGGTCGTCTTCGGCGCTGCTGGCGTCGCCGCGGTCCTGCGACTGGTTGGATGGTTGCCATGACGGCCCTCGACCTCTCCGCCGACGTCGTGACGCTGACCCGGCAGCTGGTGGACATCGAGTCGGTGAGCCACCAGGAGCGCGGCATCGCCGACGCCGTCGAGACCGCCCTCTCCGCGCTGCCGCACCTGCAGGTCACCCGCCGGGGCAACACGATCGTGGCCCGCACCGACCTGGGCCGGGGCGAGCGTGTCGTCCTCGCCGGCCACCTCGACACCGTCCCCCTCAACGACAACCTGCCGAGCCGCCTGGCGGACGGCGTGCTGCACGGGCTCGGCAGCTGCGACATGAAGGGCGGCGACGCGGTCATCCTGCGCCTCGCCGCGACGGTGCCGGAGCCGGTCCGCGACGTCACCTACGTGCTCTACGAGGCCGAGGAGGTCGAGGCGGTCCACAACGGGCTCAACAAGCTCACCCACAGCGACCCCGACCTGCTCGCCGCCGACTTCGCGATCCTGATGGAGCCCTCCAACGCCGGCGTCGAGGCCGGCTGCCAGGGCACGCTGCGGGTGGAGGTCCGCACCACCGGCGAGCGCGCCCACAGCGCCCGGGCGTGGATGGGCGCCAACGCGATCCACCGTGCCGGGGAGGTGCTGCGCCGGCTGGAGGCCTACCAGCCGCGCACCCCCGTCATCGACGGCCTGCAGTACCACGAGGGTCTCAACGCCGTGCTCGTCTCCGGTGGCGTCGCCGGCAACGTGATCCCCGACGAGTGCGTCGTCACCGTCAACTACCGCTTCGCGCCGGACCGGTCGGAGGCGGAGGCGCTGGACTTCGTCCGCTCCCTCTTCGAGGGCTACGACGTCACTCTCACCGACAGCGCCCCGGGGGCCCTCCCGGGCCTGGACCGGCCGGCGGCTAAGGCCTTCGTCGCCGCCGTCGGCGGCGAGGTGCGGCCGAAGTTCGGCTGGACCGACGTGGCGAGGTTCCGCGTGCTGGGGATCCCCGCGGTCAACTACGGTCCGGGGGACCCGGTGCTGGCCCACA
>JAPSKJ010000163.1 GCA_031177735.1 Nocardioides sp. | reverse complement strand
GGCATCTACGAGAAGGAGCCGTTCTCCTCCTACTTCTCCGGCAACACCATCCAGATCTGCCCGGTCGGCGCGCTGACCAGCGCCACCTACCGCTTCCGTGCCCGGCCCTTCGACCTGGTCTCCACCCCGTCGGTCGCCGAGCACGACGCGTGCGGTGCCGCGATCCGCGTCGACCACCGCCGCGGCAAGGTGGTGCGGCGGCTCTCCGGGGAGGACATGGAGGTCAACGAGGAGTGGATCACCGACAAGGACCGCTTCGCGTTCCGCTACCTCTACCAGGCCGACCGGATCACCCACCCCTGGATCCGTGAGGACGGCGAGCTGCGGCCGGCCTCGTGGCTGGAGGCCTTCGCCGCGGCGGCCCGCGGTCTGCGTGCGGCCGGTGCGTCCGCCGTGCTGTCCGGCGGCCGGGTCACCCTCGAGGACGCCTACGCCTACAGCAAGTTCGCCCGCGTCGCCCTCGGCACCAACGACGTCGACTTCCGCGCCCGCCCGCTCTCCGCGGAGGAGACCGCCTTCCTGACCGCTCGGGTCGCCGGCGCGCCGATGGTGACCTACGCCGACCTCGACTCCGCCCGCGCCGTCGTCCTGGCCGGCCTGGAGCCCGAGGACGAGGCCGGCACCCTCTTCCTGCGGCTGCGCAAGGCGGCCCGCCACGGCACCCGCATCACCGCGGTCGCGCCGTTCACCAGCCGCGGCCTCGCCAAGCTCGGCGCCGAGCTGCTTCGCACCGCCCCCGGCGCGGAGGCCGCCACGCTGCGCTCGCTGCTCGGGTCGGGCACCATCACCGCCGACACCGTGGTGCTCGTCGGCGAGCGGCTCGCCACCTCGCAAGGCGCGCTCACCGCCGCCGCCGAGCTCGCCGCGCGCACCGGTGCCCGACTGGCCTGGGTGCCCCGCCGGGCCGGCGACCGCGGGGCGGTCGAAGCCGGCGTACTCCCCACGCTGCTGCCCGGTGCCCGGCCCGTCGACCAGGCCTCGGCCCGCGTCGATGTCGCCGCAGCCTGGGGCGTCGACCGGCTGCCCGACCAGCCCGGGCGCGACACCGACCAGATCGTCGCCGGCCTGCTGAGCGGTGAGGTCCGCGGGCTGGTGATCGGCGGCGTCGACCCCCGCGACACCTCCGACCCCGCCGCCACCCGGGCCGCGATCGAGGCCGCGCAGTTCGTCGTCGCCCTCGAGCTGCAGTCGACCGAGGTGACCCGGGCCGCCGACGTGGTGTTCCCGGTCGCCCCGGTGACCGACAAGGCCGGCACCTTCCTGACCTGGGAGGGCCGGGAGCGGCCGTTCGAGGCGGTCTTCTCGACCCCGGCCAGCCTGCCCGACCTGCGCATCCTGGCCGGCATCGCCGAGGAGCTCGGCGCCCCCCTCGGATTCCGCGACGTCGAGGGCGCGCGCGCCGACCTGCGCCACCTCGGCACCTGGTCGGACACCCGAGCGGTCGCCGATCCCGCCAGCAGGCCCGCGACCACCCCACCCGAATCGGCGACCACGCGACCGTTCCGGCTGAGCACCTGGAAGCTCATGCTCGACAACGGCTCGCTGCAGGTCGGTGACAAGGCGCTCGCGGCGACGGCCCGGCCCGCGGTGGCCAAGCTCAGCCCGGCGGTCTTCGCCGAGGTGGGTGCGATGGTGACCATCACCGGTGACCGCGGCAGCCTCACCCTGCCCGCCGAGCCGGCCGACCTGGCCGACGACGTGGTGTGGGTGCCGGCCAACTCGATCGGCAACGGCGTGCTCGCCGACCTCGCCTCGCCCGGCAGCACGGTGAGCGTCGTGCCGACGTCCGGCGACGACCGGGCGGAGGTCGGCGGATGAGCGGCCTCGAGCAGTTCGGCAACGACCCCTGGTGGGTGATCGGCCTCAAGGTCGTGCTCATCTTCGTCGTGCTGGTGCTGCTGACCCTGTTCAACATCTGGTGGGAGCGCCGGGTGGTCGCCCGGATGCAGCACCGCATCGGCCCGAACGTGCACGGCCCCTTCGGCCTGTTGCAGAGCCTCGCCGACGGCGTGAAGCTCGCGCTGAAGGAGGACATCATCCCCAAGGCGGCCGACAAGGTCGTCTACCTGCTGGCCCCGGTGATCGTGGTCGTGCCGGCGTTCGTGACGTTCGCGGTCATCCCGTTCGGGCCGGAGGTCAACTTCTTCGGCGAGCGCACCCCGCTGCAGCTGACCGACATGCCGGTCGCGGTGCTGTTCGTGATGGCGATCGCGAGCATCGGCATCTACGGCATCGTGCTCGGCGGCTGGGCCGGCGGGTCGACGTACTCCCTGCTCGGCGGCCTGCGCTCCAGCGCCCAGATGATCTCCTACGAGGTCGCGATGGGCCTCGCGCTGGTCTCGGTGTTCCTCTACGCCGGCAGCATGTCGACCAGCGAGATCGTCGCGGCCCAGGAGGACTGGTGGTTCGGGCTGACGCTGGCGCCGAGCTTCATCATCTACTGCATCGCGATGGTCGGGGAGACCAACCGCGCGCCCTTCGACCTGCCCGAGGCCGAGGGTGAGCTGGTCGGCGGCTTCCACACCGAGTACTCCAGCCTGAAGTTCGCGCTGTTCTTCCTCGCCGAGTACATCAACATGGCCACCGTCTCCGCGCTGGCCACGACCCTGTTCCTGGGCGGGTGGCGCGCGCCGTTCTGGATCGACGAGGTCTGGGCCGGCGCCAACGAGGGCTACTGGCCGCTGCTGTGGTTCTTCGGCAAGGTCATGTTCTTCATCTTCCTGTTCATCTGGCTGCGCGGCTCGCTGCCACGACTGCGCTACGACCAGTTCATGGCGTTGGGCTGGAAGGTGCTCATCCCGGTCTCGCTGGTCTGGATCGTGGCCGTCGCGACCCTCAAGGTCATCGACCTCGAGGGCGGTCTCTCCCAGCGCACGCTGATGATCATGTTCGGCGTCGCGCTGGCCGCCTGCATCGCGCTGTTCTTCGTCGGCGGCGACAGCGACCCGGCCGAGACCCAGGCGCCCGGACCGGTCGTCGTCGGTGCGGGCGGCTTCCCGGTCCCGTCCCTGCCCGAGGGCGGCGCCGTCCGCGGAGCCGCCAAGCCGCTGACCTTCGGCACCCCCCATCAGACCGTCACATCCGACCACGTGAGCGAGGACGTGTCGTCATGACCGATCCGCAGGGCCAGGACAACAAGCCGGGTCTGAAGGAGCAGCTCTGGGACCCGGTCGCCGGGTTCGGAGTGACCTTCTCGACCATGTTCAAGAAGCCGGTCACCGAGCAGTACCCCTTCGAGAAGACGCCGACGGCGCCCCGCTTCCACGGCCGCCACCAGCTCAACCGGTGGCCCGACGGGCTGGAGAAGTGCGTCGGCTGCGAGCTGTGCGCGTGGGCGTGCCCGGCGGACGCCATCTACGTCGAGGGCGCCGACAACGACGACTCGCCCGAGGGGGAGGGGCGCTTCTCGCCGGGGGAGCGCTACGGCCGCGTCTACCAGATCAACTACCTGCGCTGCATCCTGTGCGGGCTCTGCGTGGAGGCCTGCCCGACCCGTGCCCTGACCATGACCAACGAGTACGAGCTGGCCGACGACAACCGCGCCGACCTGATCTACGAGAAGAGCGACCTGCTCGCCCCGCTGCTGCCCGGCATGGAGTCGCCGCCGCACCCGATGCGGCTTGGCGATGACGAGACGGCCTACTACCGCGGTGAGTTCGCCGCGCCCTCGGAGGAGCCGTCGGCGGGCGACGACGCCAGCGAGGCGCACGGATGACGCTCACCTTCTGGGTGGTCGCGCCGATCGTCACCCTCGCCGCGCTCGGCGTGCTCTTCGTCCGCAAGGCGGTGCACGCGGCCCTGCTCCTCGCGGTGGTGATGATCGGCCTGGCGGTGCTCTACGCCGCGCTCGGCGCGCCCTTCCTCTTCGCGGTCCAGATCGTCGTCTACACCGGCGCGATCCTGATGCTGTTCCTGTTCGTGCTGATGCTGGTCGGCGTCGACGCCTCCGACTCGCTGGTGGAGACCATCCCCGGCCAGCGGTGGCTGGCCTGGGCCGCCGGTGGGCTCCTCGGCGTGCTGCTGGTGGTGGCGCTCGGCCAGATCAGCCTCGGCGCCGTGCGCGGCTTCGACGACACCGCCCAGGTCGGCAACGTGCCGGGCGTGGCCAACCTGCTGTTCTCCCGCTACGTCGTCGCCTTCGAGGTCACCAGCGCCCTGCTGATCACCGCCGCGCTGGGCGCGATGGTGCTCGCCCACCGCGAGCGGCTCGACAAGCGCCCCTCACAGGCCGACCTGGCCGCCCGCCGGGTGCGTGACTACGCCGAGAAGGGCACCCACCTGGGCCCGCTGCCCGCCCCGGGCGTCTACGCCCGGCACAACGCGGTCGACACACCCGCCCTGCTTCCCGACGGTACGCCGGCCGAGAGCTCCGTCCCGGCGGTGCTCGTCGCGCGGGGTGTCGTGCGCACCACGCCCGCCGCGGACCTCCAGCGGGTGCGGCAGGCCAGCGCCGGGGTGAGGGGCGGGGCCGCCGACGACCACACCGCCGGGTCCGGCGTCACCACCGAGCGGCTCGCGGACCGCCCCGACGGCACGCTGCCCGCGGACACCCCGACCAGGCCGGCCACCACGGACGAGGAGGACTGATGGACTCCGTCACCCCGTTCATCGCCCTCAGCGCGATCCTGTTCACCATCGGCTGCGTCGGGGTGCTCACCCGGCGCAACGCCATCGTGGTGTTCATGTGCGTGGAGCTGATGCTCAACGCCGCCAACCTCGCCCTGGTCGCCTTCGCCCACCAGCACGGCAACCTCGACGGCCAGGTCGCCGCCTTCTTCGTGATGGTGGTGGCCGCGGCCGAGGTCGTGGTCGGCCTGGCGATCATCATGACCATCTTCCGGACCCGTCGCTCGGCCTCGGTCGACGACGCCAGCCTCCTCAAGTGGTGAGCGCCGCCGTGCACGAGATCCCGGTCGTCGACCCCACCGCCGCCGACGGCGTCTTCTCCCTGCTCTGGCTGGTCGTCGCGCTGCCCGCGCTCGGCGCGGCGGTCCTGCTGCTCGGCGGCAGGGCCACCGACCGCTGGGGCCCCTACCTGGCCACCGCGCTGCCGATCGGCTCCTTCGTGGTCAGCCTGGTGCTCTTCCTCAGCCTGCTCGGCCGGGACAGCGGCGACCGGCAGGTCTCCCAGCACCTGTGGACCTGGATCGACACCGGCTCGTTGAGCGTCGGCGCCGACCTGCTCTACGACCCGCTCTCCAGCCTGTTCCTGCTGCTGATCACCGGCGTGGGCAGCCTGATCCACGTCTACTCCCTGGGCTACATGGCCCACGACGAGCGGCGACGACGGTTCTTCGCCTACCTCAACCTGTTCCTCGCCGCGATGCTCGTCCTGGTGCTGGCCGAGAACTACCTGCTGCTGTTCCTCGGCTGGGAGGGGGTCGGCCTGGCGTCGTACCTCCTGATCGGCTTCTGGCAGCACAAGCCGTCGGCCGCGGCGGCCGCGAAGAAGGCGTTCGTGATCAACCGGGTCGGCGACATGGGCCTCTCGCTGGCGATCATGCTGGCCGTCGCGACGTTCGGCTCGACCAGCTTCACGGTGATCAGCGCGATGTCCCACGAGGCGGGCGAGAGCACCCTCAACGCGCTCGGGCTGCTGCTCCTGCTCGGCGCCTGCGGCAAGTCCGCGCA
>JAPSKJ010000162.1 GCA_031177735.1 Nocardioides sp. | reverse complement strand
GCCCCGAGTGAACACGAGGTGACGTTCCGGTCGCGGGCCGCCGCTGCGCTGAGCCTCTACCGGGACGAAGAGTAGGATGCCAACGTTGACCCGGTTCACCGACACCCGCTGTGAGGACTGACCAATGCTGACCCCCCTGGTGATGGGCCTCGGCCCGCAGGAGCTCATCCTGATCCTGCTTGTCCTGCTGCTGCTGTTCGGTGCGACGAAGCTTCCCGAGCTCGCCCGCGGCTCCGGCCGCGCGCTGCGCATCTTCAAGGCCGAGACCAAGGGCCTGATGGACGATGACGACGAGGTCGACGACAAGATGAAGACGCCCGAGCAGCGTGAGATCGAGGCCCGCCAGCAGGCTGACCTCGACGCGCGGCAGGCGGAGCTCGACGCCGAGCGCGAGCGCCTCAAGCGCGACTCCTGATCCACGCCACCTTGTCGATCGCCGGACTGGCCGAGCTCTTCCGGGGCCGGCCCCGTCACCCTGTCGGAGCCGACGGCCGGATGGCCCTCTCCGACCACCTTCGGGAGCTGCGAGCGCGCCTGCTGAGGTCGTTCGTCCTCTTCGTCGCCTTGTTCATCGTCGGCTTGATCTACTTCGAGCCCCTCCTGCAGCTGGTCATCGAGCCCTACAACGACGCTCGCGAGATGCTGGGCGAGGAGACCACGACCAAGCCGGTCATCATGGGCACCACCGGTGGTCTGATGCTCAACGTCAAGCTCGCCGGCGTCGCTGCGCTGGTGGCTTCGGCGCCGTACTGGCTGCTCCAGATCTGGGGCTTCATCCTCCCCGGGCTGCACGCGCACGAGCGCAAGTGGACGCGGATCTTCGCGGCCATCGCCGGCCCGATCTTCATGCTCGGGGTCGCGACCGCCTACATCGCCCTGCCCAAGGGCCTCGAGGTCCTCATCGGCTTCACCCCCGAGGGCGTGGAGAACCTCGTCGACTTCGAGAAGTACTTCTCCTTCTTCTGCCGGATGCTGCTCGTCTTCGGCGTCGCCTTCGAGATCCCGCTCTTCGTGGTGATGCTCAACCTGGTCGGCGTCGTCTCGGGCAGGGCGCTGGGCCGCTACCGGCCGTGGATCGTCATCGGCACGTTCGTCTTCGCCGCCGTCGCGACGCCGTCGACCGACCCGTTCTCGATGCTGATGCTGGCACTCCCGATGCTCGTGCTGTTCTTCGCCGCCGAGGTCATCGCCCGGACGGTCGACCGGGCCCGCGGACGCGGGGCCCACCGCACCGACCAGTGGGACGACGACGAGCTCTCGCCGATCTGATGCGATGACGCCCCTGCGTGCGCTCGACCCCTTCGACCTCCCGGACTGGCTGGGGGTCTCCGAGGTGACCTGGACCGCGACGGGGCTGGTGCTCACCGGGCACCTCGTCGGTGGCGTGCTGCGCGCCGACGGCGAGGAGCTGCCGTGCGACCTGCTCGGGGTGGACGAGGCCTACCCCCAGCCCGTCGCCGACGAGGCGACCCGCGTGCGCGCCCACCAGGCCTGGCGCAACGGCGAGGTGCTCCTCGTCGAGCACGCGGGCAGAACGACGCTGGCCGTGCCGGGCACCTGCTTCGACGCCGACCGCGTGCTCGACGCGGTGGGCCGGCTGGCGAGGGCGGTCGGCGCCCGCCCCGAGCGCTTCGCCGTCTCGCTGAGACTGGGCCGCTCCACCCGCTAGCGTGTGCGCGTGCTCCGCGAGATCGCGCTCCTGTCGAACCCCTCGGCGGGTCGCGGCCGCAACGACCGGCTGGTCGCGACCGCGGAGAGCCGGCTGCGCGACGCCGGGCTGATCGTGCACGAGCTGGTGGCCGCCGATGCGACGGAGTCGGCGGAGCTGGCCCGCAAGGCGGTCGCCGGCGGGGTGGGGGCGCTCGTGGTCTGCGGTGGCGACGGCATGGTGAACCTCGGCGCGCAGGTGCTCGCGGGCACCGGTGTCCCGCTCGGGATCATCCCTGTCGGCACGGGGAACGACACGGCCCGCGCGCTCGGCATCCCACGTGACGACGTCGCGGCAGCCGCCGACGTCATCGTCGCGGGGCGGCTGCGCCGCATCGACCTCGCCCGCAGCGGTGACCGCTACTTCGCCACCGTGCTGGCGGCCGGCTTCGACGCAGCAGTGAACGAGCGGGCCAACCAGATGCGCTGGCCGCAGGGGCAGCTGCGCTACACCCTCGCGACCCTCGCCGAGCTGCGCTCCTTCGCGCCGATCCACTACACCCTGGAGATCGACGGGGTCACCCGGCAGACCGAGGCGATGCTCGTGGCGGTGGGCAACAGCGACTCCTTCGGCGGAGGCCTGCGGCTCACCCACGGCGCCTCGCTCGACGACGGCCACCTCGACGTGGTGATCATCCGACCGCTGTCCAAGGCGGGTCTCGTGCGGGCCTACCCGAAGCTGTTCCGCGGCACCCACGTGACGATGCCGCAGTACGAGCGGATCCCGTGCCGGCGGGTGACCGTGGCGGCACCCGGCGTGGTCGCCTACGCCGACGGCGAGCGGTTCGGCGCCCTGCCGCTCAGCGTGGACGTCGTTCCCCGCGCGCTGACCGTCTTCGCGCCCTGACGCGAGCCGCGCCCGGGCGCCCGCACCCCACCGGCTAGGTTGGAGGAATGGACGCGGACCTGTCCCCGGCGGAGAAGTACCGGGCATTCCAGCGGGACAAGTCCCACCCGGTCTTCCGTGACTTCACCGCCCTCTACGACTTCCCCCTCGACGACTTCCAGGCGCGCGCATGCCGGGAGATCGAGGAGGGTCGCGGCGTCCTGGTCGCCGCGCCGACCGGCTCGGGGAAGACCATCGTCGGCGAGTTCGCCATCCACCTGGCGCTCGCCACCGGCCGCAAGGCGTTCTACACCACGCCGATCAAGGCGCTGAGCAACCAGAAGTACCACGACCTGGTGGCGCGCTACGGCCCGGACCAGGTCGGCCTGCTCACCGGCGACAACGTGGTCAACGGCGAGGCGCCGATCGTGGTGATGACCACCGAGGTGCTGCGCAACATGCTGTACGCCGGCAGCCGCACCCTGATGGGTCTCGGGTTCGTCGTGATGGACGAGGTGCACTACCTCGCCGACCGCTCGCGAGGCGCCGTCTGGGAGGAGGTGATCATCCACCTGCCCGAGTCGGTGACGTTGGTGTCGCTGAGCGCGACCGTGTCCAACGCCGAGGAGTTCGGCGAGTGGCTGGCCACCGTGCGCGGCGAGACCACCACGATCCTGGAGGAGAAGCGGCCCGTGCCGCTCTTCCAGCACGTGATGGTCGGCAAACGGATCCTCGACCTCTTCGCCTCCTCCGACGTCGACGCCGCGGCAGGCTTCGTCAAGGAGGGCGCCCCGGTCAACGGCGAGCTGCTCAAGATCGCCCGCGACGACTGGGCCTCGGCCCGGATCAAGGACCGCCGCTCGCCGCGCGACCAGCGCCGCGGAGCACGCCAGGTCGGCAACGGCCGTCGCATCTGGGTGCCCAGCCGCATCGACGTCATCGACGCGCTCGCTCGCGACAACCTCCTGCCGGCGATCGTCTTCATCTTCAGCCGGGTCGGCTGCGACGCCGCGGTGACCCAGTGCCTGGCCGGCAACGTGCGGCTGACCAGCACCGAGGAGCGCGACCTCATCTACGACTTCGTCGAGGACGCCTGCCGCGACCTGCCCGCCGAGGACCGCCACGTGCTCGGCTACCACGACTTCCTCGACGGGCTGACCCGCGGCGTCGCCGCCCACCACGCCGGCATGCTGCCCACCTTCAAGCAGGTGGTCGAGGAGCTGTTCGTCCGCGGGCTGATCAAGGTGGTCTTCGCGACCGAGACGCTGGCCCTGGGCATCAACATGCCGGCCCGCACGGTCGTCATCGAGAAGCTGGTCAAGTGGAACGGTGAGTCCCACGCAGACATCACGCCGGGGGAGTACACCCAGCTCACCGGCCGCGCCGGCCGACGCGGTCTCGACGTCGAGGGGCACGGCGTCGTGCTGTGGCAACCGGGCACCAACCCCCGCGAGCTGGCCGGCCTCGCCAGCACCCGCACCTACCCGCTGCGCAGCAGCTTCCGCCCCTCCTACAACATGGCCGTCAACCTGGTCCACCAGTTCGGCCGCGAGCGCTCCCGCGAGCTGCTCGAGCAGTCCTTCGCCCAGTTCCAGGCCGACAAGGCAGTCGTCGGGCTCGCCCGCCAGGTGCACAAGGCGGAGGATGCGCTCGACGGCTACCGGGAGGCCGCCACCTGCCACCTCGGCGACTTCATGGAGTACGCCGCCCTCCGCCGCCGCATCTCCGACCTGGAGAAGGACGCCAGCCGTGCCCGCAAGGCCGACCGCCGCGACGAGGTGATCCAGTCCCTGGAGCGGCTCAAGCCGGGCGACGTCATCGACGTTCCCTCGGGGAAGTTCGCCGGCTACGCCGTCGTCATCGACCCCGGCTACAGCCCGGAGGGGCCACGGCCCTACGTCGTCACCCTCGACCGCCAGGCCCGCCGACTGGCGATGATCGACTTCCAGACCCCCGTGGAGTCGCTGACCCGGATGCGGGTGCCGAAGAACTTCAACGGCCGCAACCCACAATCGCGCCGCGATCTGGCCTCGGCCCTGCGCGAGAAGACCCGCGACCTGCGCGGCGCCCCGCGCACGGCAGCGCACCGCGGCGGGAGCGGCGGACGTGACCGGTCGCGGGGCGGCGTACCGTCGCAGGTGGAGCGCGAGATCGACGAGGCACGCGCTGCCATGAAGGCACACCCGTGCCACGACTGCCCCGACCGCGAGGACCACGCCCGGTGGGCGGAGCGGTGGTTCAAGCTCGAGCGCGACACCGCGACGCTCAAGCGGCGGGTCGAGTCGCGCACCAACACCGTCGCCCGGCAGTTCGACCGGGTCTGCGACGTGCTGACCGCGCTCGGCTACCTCGTCGTCGAGGACGGCGACGCCCGGGTGAGCGGCGAGGGCCGTCACCTGATGCGGCTCTACTCCGAGATGGACCTCCTGGCCGCCGAGTGCCTGCGCCACGGAGTGTGGGACGACCTCACCCCCTCCGAGCTGGCCGCGGCGCTCTCGACACTCGTCTTCGAGGCGCGCCGCCCCGACGACGCCTCCGCGCCCCGCCTGCCCGGCGGGCGGTCGAAGCAGGCTATCGCCGACATGGTGCGGCTGTGGGCACAGCTCGACGCGCTGGAGAAGGACCACCACCTCGACTTCCTGCGCCAGCCCGACCTCGGCTTCGCCTGGGCGGCCTACCGCTGGGCCGAGGGCGACGACCTCGACGAGGTGCTCAGCTCCATCGAGCTCGCCGCCGGCGACTTCGTCCGCTGGATGAAGCAGCTGCTCGACCTCGCCGGCCAGGTCGCCGACGCCGCCGGTGACTCGCCGCTGCGCAAGACCGCCCGCGAGGTCGTCGGCCGGCTCAAGCGAGGTGTGGTCGCCTACTCGGGCATCGCCGAGTAGCGCCGGCACCGTGACGACTTCTCCCCGAACGGTGACCGGTCGCCCGTCGACTACTCGGCGCGCGGGGCGAGGGCGTTGAGCACCCGGTTGACCGGCCCCTCGAGGTTGTAGCGGGCGGCCAGGTCGACCAGCCGCTCCGGGTCGGCCACGTCGACCGGGACCGTCAGGCCCGAGCGGTCCACATCGAGGTCCCGCGCGACGGCGACGACCTGGGGCGCGACGA
>JAPSKJ010000161.1:4070-5645 GCA_031177735.1 Nocardioides sp. | reverse complement strand
AAGGTCGCCAGCGACCCGCGCGTGCAGAGCGCCGCCGCCGCGGCGCAGGAGAAGGTCGCGCCCGTCGCCGACGCGGTCGGCGAGAAGGCCGCCCCGGCCGCCCCGGCCGCGGCGGGGGAGAAGGTGCACGGCGACCCGCTCACCGACCCGATCGAGCAGGTGGAGGCGGAGGCCTCCGACGCCCCCGACCTGACCCCCGACTCCGCGGAGACCAGCCACGTCGTCGACCCCGACAAGCCGGAAGCGCCGCCGGTCTCCTGACCGGGCCTGCGCCCTGCGTCGGCGCCGAGGCTGACACAATGCCCCGGTGACGCTGCACGCCATCACCGTCCTGGGCCACGACCGACCCGGCATCATCGCCGAGACGACCGGCCGCCTGGCCGCGCTGGGCCTCAACCTCGAAGACTCCACGATGACGCTGCTGCGCGGCCACTTCGCGATGATGCTCATCTGCGCGGGCGACGCCTCTCAGGGCGAGATCGCCGCCGAGCTGGCTCCGCTGGAGGCCGACGGGACCCTGACCGTCACCGTCCGTGAGGTGCCCGAGGAGCGGGCCGCCTCCGCGGGCGGCTCGTCGTGGGTGCTCACCGTGCACGGCGGCGACCGCCCCGGCATCGTCTCCTCCGTGGTGAGCCGGGTCGCGGAGGTCGGCGGCAACATCACCGACCTGACCACGCGGCTCGCGGGTGAGCTCTACCTGCTGGTGGCCGAGATCGACCTGCCGGCCGACGTCGACGCTGCGGCCCTCGAGGGCTCGATCCGCGCCGCGGCCGCCGAGCTCGGGGTGGGCGCGACGCTGCGCCCGGCGGAGGCCGACGAGCTGTGAGCGAGGAGCGCGACCGCGACGGCCTGGGCGCTCGTCGCCCGCGTGACCCTGCGGTCGCGTCGCGAGCGAACGATCCAGCGCTGAGCGACCCGCAGGCCGACTCGCGGGTCGCGACCTGGACCGAGGCCGAGCTCGGCGTGGAGGGCCGCGTCCGCGACGTGGTGCGTGCACCCGCCGGCGTACTCTCCGAGCGCGGCGCCGACGTCGATGCGACGACGCCGGAGTCCGTCCAGCTCGCCGCCGACCTCGTCGCGACCATGCGGGTCTCGCCCGGGTGCGTGGGGCTGGCCGCCAACCAGGTCGGCGTGGGCGTGCGGATGTTCTGCGTCGACGTCTCGCAGCACCCCAAGACCCGCACCCACCACGGCACCTTCGTGCTGTGCAACGCCGAGGTGGTCGAGGCCAGCCGCAACGAGAAGGCTCGCGAGGGCTGCATGAGCGTGCCCGACTTCACCGGTGACGTGAAGCGGGCGACCCGCCTGCGGGTGCGCGGCCAGCTGCCCGGCACCGGCGAGTGGGTCGAGGTCGCGACCGACGCCTTCGAGGCGCGGGCGGTGCAGCACGAGATCGACCACACCGACGGGCTGCTGTTCCTCGACCGGGTGGCGGGGGCCCACGCGATCTTCCCCCGCACCACCTACTTGTAGGCGGGCCCGGCAGGTCCGCCCCCGTATCCCAATCGGCAGAGGAAGCGGTCTTAAAAACCGCGCAGTGTGGGTTCGAGTCCCACCGGGGGCACCACCCGCTCG
>JAPSKJ010000161.1:0-3970 GCA_031177735.1 Nocardioides sp. | reverse complement strand
GGGCTTTGCCGGGAACTTCGCCACGGCAACCAGCGTTGAACTCATCGGCGGTGCCTAGACTGGGCACCATCAGGCGACCGGCACAGCGCCGGTCGTCACGGACATCTCCGACGGAGGAGACCATGCAGAGCAATAACCCGGTGTTCCGCAACGCCGAAGGGTTCAACCGACAGAACGCCTACGGAAACGCGACCTACGCCGGCAACGGCGCGGCCTACCCGGGCTACGGGCAGCAGGGCTACGACGACCCCAGCACGTGGGGCGTCGGCACCCCGGGCGCGCCGACGCAGGCGCCCACCCAGCGGATGACGATCGACTCGGTCGTGCAGAAGACCGCGATCAGCCTCGGCCTGGTCTTCCTGGCCGCGGTCGCGACCTGGGTCCTCACCCCCGACCTCAGCGACACGAACGCTGACCTCGGCCCGCTGTTCGCGGCGCTGACCATCGGCAGCCTGGCTGCCTTCGGTCTGTCGATGGTCAACTCGTTCAAGCGAGTCGTCAGCCCGGCGCTGGTCATCGCGTTCGCGCTGGCCGAGGGTGTCGCCCTCGGCGCGCTGAGCAAGGTGATCGACGCGCAGTTCCTCGGCCAGAACCTCGTCGTCCAGGCCGTGATCGGCACCTTCGCCGCATTCGCCGGCACCCTGGCGGCGTACAAGTTCTTCAACATCCAGGTCGGCACCCGGTTCCGCAAGTTCGTGGTCGGCGCCATGTTCGGCATGGTCGGCCTCGCGCTGATGGAGATGGTGCTGGGCATGTTCGGCAACAGCATGGGCCTGTTCGGCTTCGGTGCGCTCGGGCTGCTGACCGCCGTCGCCGGCCTGGTGCTCGGCGTGTTCATGCTGATCATGGACTTCGACTTCGTCGAGCAGGGCGTCGCCGCCGGGCTCGAGGAGCGCGAGTCGTGGCGCGCCGCGTTCGCCATCACGGTCAGCCTGGTCTGGATCTACACCAACCTGCTGCGCCTCCTGGCGATCTTCAACCAGGAGTGAGCCAGGTCGATCACTGACCGATGACGAGGGCCCCGGAGCGATCCGGGGCCCTCGCTGCATCTGCGGTGCACGAGGTCAGCGGCCGTCGAGCCACGCCAGCACGGCCAGCACCCGCCGGTTGGCGTCCGGCGCCGGCGGCAGGTCGAGCTTGGTGAAGATGCTGTTGATGTGCTTGTCGACGGCCTTCTCGGTGACCACGAGGGCCTCGGCGATCGCGGCGTTGGAGCGGCCCTCGGCCATCAGCGTGAGCACCTCCCGCTCGCGCGCGGTGAGCCGGTCCAGCGGCCGGCTGCGAGCGCCGACCAGCGCGGCGACGACCTCCGGGTCGAGCACGGTGCCGCCCTCGGCCACCTGGCGCACGGCGGCCAGGAAGGCGTCGACGTCGGCGACCCGGTCCTTGAGCAGGTAGCCCACCGCGCCGGCACCGTCGGCCAGCAGGTCGCGGGCGTAGAGCACCTCCACCCACTGGCTGAGCACGAGGACCGGCAGGCCAGGCCGGGCGGCGCGCGCGGCCACGGCGGCGGCGAGGCCCTCGGTCGAGAAACCCGGGGGCAGCCGCACGTCGACGATCGCCACGTCGAGGTCGTCGCGGCGCAGCGCCCGCACCAACGACGGCTCGTTGTCGACCGCCTCGACGACCTGGCAGCCGCCGGCCTCGAGGATCCGGGTCAGCCCGACGCGCAGGAGGGCCTGGTCCTCGGCGACGAGCGCTCGCAGCGGTGCTCTCACGCCACCCGGCACGGCACCTCCAGGTGCACCGTCGTGCCGCCGCCGCGCGGGCTCGTGATCCTCATCCGGCCGTCGAAGGCGGCCAGTCGGCCGGCGATCCCGCTCAAGCCCGAGCCGGACGGGTCGGCACCGCCGCGACCGTCGTCGCCGACGGTGATCCGCAGCGTGGTGCCGTCGTGGCCGCCGTGCACCCACGCGCGGGTGGCGTCGGCGTGCTTGACGGTGTTGGTGAGGCACTCGGCGACGGCGAAGTACGCCGCCGACTCCACCGGCGCCGGCAGCCGCTCGGCCGCCAGGGTGACGGTCACGGGCAGGGGCAGCGAGAGGGCCAGGCCTTCGACGGCCCCGCCCAGGCCCAGGTCGGCGAGCACGGGCGGGTGGATGCCGCGCACCACGGCGCGGAGGTCCTCCAGCGCGCCGACGGTGGTCTCGCGGGCCTCTCGCAGCAGGTCGGCCGCCGCCTGCGGGTCGCTGGCCATCAGCTTCTCGGCCAACCCGACGGTCATGCCGACCGCGGCGATCCGAGCCTGGGCGCCGTCGTGCAGGTCGCGCTCGATGCGGCGCAGCTCCGCGGCGTTGTGGTCGAGGGTCGCGGTGCGGGTCTCCTCGACCTCCTCCACCCGGTGCTCCAGCTCCTCGATCCGCGAGCCGACCAGGATCCCGCGCTCGGCCAGCGCCCGCGCCCGCACCAGCGCCGGCGTGATCAGCCACCAGACGGCCAGCAACGGGGTGGAGATCGCGGCTAGCAGCCACCACACCCAGCCCCCGTCGAGCACGGCTCCGGTGAGGTGGATGGCGGGGCTGGTGAGCAGCGCGACCGGGACCAGGGACAGCACGAAGCCGCCGGTGGCGGAGAACCACACAAGTGCGACGTCACGCCACCGCGCCCGGTCACGCAGCCACCGGGCCGGGCGGGTGACCGCGTTGGTGTTGCCCGTGTCGGCGTACGCCGGCGGGATCTCCTCGCCGAGGAGCGCGCCGCTCACCCGCCGGTGGACGCTCACGAGCGCCGCCATGGCCGGCACGGCCCCCAGCGCCAGCACGAAGCCGACCGTGACCAGCCCGAGCGGGATGCTCAGCAGCACCAGGATGCCCAGGGCGAGCGAGGGCACGAAGGAGAGCGCGTAGCCCAGCGAGACCAGGGTGAGCCGGAGCCGCTCGACCAGACCCGCCCCGTCGACCGGCGTGTGCCGGAGCGACGGGAGGGGTGCGGTGAGCGAGGCCATCGTGGGCGAGTCTGTCATCGCGCCGGTGCTGTGCGCAGGGCAGTGGCGAGGGTGCGTCGTGCGGCGGCGCGGGCGGCGGCCAGCGTGAGCAGCGCGCACCCGGCCGCCACGAGCGGCGGCAGCCACAGCTGGCCGTCCGGCACCAGGCCCTCGTCGCGGGCGATCGCGAACGGCACGATCGAGGTCAGCGACGCGACCAGGCCCAGCGTGACGCCGACGGCCGCCACGATCCCGGCCTCGGCGACGACCGAGCGCTCCACCTGGGTGGGCGAGGCCCCGAGCAGCCAC
The DNA here is from genome assembly GCA_031177735.1 of Nocardioides sp. Taxonomy (GTDB): domain Bacteria; phylum Actinomycetota; class Actinomycetes; order Propionibacteriales; family Nocardioidaceae; genus Nocardioides. Next base: position 738 of record JAPSKJ010000161.1, on the reverse strand, counting down.
AGCCGCTGCAGTTCCGTGCGCCGGTGGGAGATGCCGGCCTGGAAGGCGTTGACGACGGTGATGGCCGCGAACAGCACCAGCATCCCGACCACGACGTTGTTGAGCAGGTTGATCAGGTCGGTCTCGGGTGTCTCCGCCGTGATGCTGCGCTCGTCGATGCCGACCAGCATCAGCGTGCCGACCGAGGCGGAGGTGAGCACGATGACCGGGCCCAGCACACCGGCGAGCAGGTGCGCCCTCCGGCTGGTGTTGTACGCCGCCAGGTGGGCCGCGGCGCTCGAGCCGCTCCCGAGCAGCGGCCGGCTCAGGGCGGCGCCGCCGCGCAGCAGCGCCGGCGCGAGCACGGCCAGCCCGACACCGGTCAGGATCGAGCAGTAGCCCGAGGTGGACATCGCCAGGTAGGGGTCGTCGGCGTGCCGGGTGACCGTGATGGTGACGACCGCCCCGGCGATGCCGTAGGCGATCAGCACCAGCCCGACCACGACCCGCCAGCGGGGCAGCCGCGCCGCCCCGGCCGCGGTCTCGGCCGGCTCGACCGAGGGGGCTGCCCGGGTGGCTCGGCGCCCGGCGAGGCTCGCGGCCAGCAGGCACACGACCACCAGGACGGCAGCCGTCAGGCCGAGGGAGGCCGGCCCGCCGGCGTACTCGATGCCGGGGGAGACCAGGTCGCCGGAGGTGAACACCTCCAGCAGCGCGCGCCCGGCCGGCCAGGCCACGAGCGATCCGAGCAGGGTCGCC
>JAPSKJ010000160.1 GCA_031177735.1 Nocardioides sp. | reverse complement strand
CCGGCATGCCGGTGCTGCGGGTGTGGGAGGCCGGCGAGGTGATCGTGTTCAAGCGCTCGATGGCCACCGGTTACGCCGGCGTGCAGAACCCGCTGTTCTTCCGCGACAACTCCCGGATGCTGTTCGGCGACGCCAAGGACCGGGTCGAGGCGATCATCCGCGCGCTGGGCTGACCGCCCGCGGGCCGGGGCACCGGTGCGCCGCTGTCGGCTCCGGTGCGCCGCTCTCGGCACCGGTGCGCCGTCGCAGCGGCGCACCGGTCGGGATAACCGGGCGTTACATCGCCTTCCGGCCCGGCAGACTGGGCGTCATGCGACTGTTCGCTGCGCTGATCCCGCCCGATGACGTGGTCGAGGACCTCGAGGAGTTCCTCGCCGTGCGCCGGGACTTCGGCGAGTTCCGGTGGGCCGCGGAGTTCCACGTGACCCTGGCCTTCATGGCCGAGGCCGCCGACCGACATCTCGACGAGCTGATCGAGCGGCTCGGGCGGGCCGCCGGGCGGCGTACCCCCCTCACCAGCCGGATCGCCGGCGGCGGTGCCTTCCCCGACGTCGCCCGCGCACGGGTGCTGTGGGCGGGGCTGGAGCTCGACGAGGCCGGCCGCACCGAGCTCGACCGGCTCGCCACCGGCTGCCGCGCCGCGGCCAGCAAGAGCGGCATCGGCGTCGACGGCCAGCGGTTCCGTCCGCACGTCACCCTCGCCCGGCTGGGCCGTCCGGCCGAGGTGACCAAGTGGGTGCGCCTCCTCGATGCGTACGCCGGCCCCGACTGGCCCGTCGAGGAGCTGGCCCTGGTGCAGTCACACCTGGGCGAGGGGCCGCGGGGCCGGCCGCGCTACGAGGTGCTCGAGACCTTCCCGCTCGGTCGGGAGGTCACCGATCCCCGGTGACGTCAGAGGCCGAGGTCGCGGCCGATGAGCTCCTTCATGATCTCGTTGGAGCCGGCCCAGATCTTGGTGACGCGGGCGTCGCGCCAGGCCCGGGCGACGCGGTACTCGTTCATGAAGCCGTAGCCGCCGTGGATCTGGACGCAGTGGTCGAGCACCTCGCTCTGCACCTGCGAGGACCACCACTTGGCCTTGGCCGCCTCGACGGCGGTCAGCTCGCCCGCGGCGTGGGCCGCGACGCACTTGTCGATGTAGGCCTCGGCGACCTCGATCTGGGTGAACAGCTCGGCGAGCAGGAACTTGTTGTGCTGGAAGTTGCCGATGGACTGGCCGAACGCCTTGCGGTCCTTGGCGTACTGCAGCGTCTCGACGAGGATCTGCTTGGCGTGCGCGATGTTGGCGACCGAGCAGATGATCCGCTCCTGCGGGAGCTTCTGCATCATGTGGATGAAGCCCATGTTGAGCTCGCCGATGATCTCGGCGTCGCTCACCCGGACGTTCTCGAAGAACAGCTCGGCGGTGTCGGACTCCTCCATGCCGACCTTGTCGAGCTTGCGACCGCGGCTGAAGCCCTCCTTGGTCGCCTCGATGCCGAAGAGCGTGATGCCCTTGGCGCCCCTCTCGGGGTCGGTGCGCACGGCGGTGATGACGAGGTCGCAGCTGTAGCCGTTGGTGATGAAGGTCTTGGAGCCGTTGATGACCCACTCGTCGCCGTCGCGCACGGCGGTGGTGCGCAGCGCGGCGAGGTCGGAGCCGCCGCTGGGCTCGGTCATGCCGATCGCGGTGAGGATCTCCCCGCTGGCGGCACCGGGCAGCCAGCGCTGCTTCTGCTCCTCGGTGCCGAGCTCGACGATGTAGGGCACCGTGATGTCGGAGTGGATGCCGAAGCAGGTCGGGTAGGCGGCACCGACCTTGGCGAGCTCCTCGTTGATCACTGCGTTGAAGCGGAAGTCCTCGGCGCCGGCGCCGCCGTACTCCTCCGGGATCGAGAGGCCCAGGAAGCCGTTGGCCCCGGCCTCGGTCCAGAACTCCCGCGGCAGCGCCTTGTCGGCGATGTGCTTGTCGGTGTCGGGCAGGACCGAGCGGTCGATCCACTGCTTCACCGAGGCCCGGAAGGCCTCGTGGTCCTCGTCGTAGAGATCGCGCTTCATGACGCCATCCTAGCGAGGTGGTTACCTATCGGTAATAGACCACGCTCAAGCCGACGGCGCCCGGTGCCGGGGCATCGCCACCGCGGCGAGCAGCAGCACGACGCTGACGGCGGCGGCCACCACGAAGACCCCGTGGATCGCCGGGTCGAGCACGCCGGCCGGCAGGTGCTCCAGGTCGGCCTCGGTCTCGCCCAGCCGGCTGCGCACGGCGGCGTTGGCGACGGCACCGAACACCGCCACCCCCACGGCGCTGCCGATGCTGCGGGCGAACATGTTCGCGCCGGTGGTCACGCCCCGGTCCTCCCAGCTGACCGAGGTCTGCGCGGCGATCACCGCGGGGCTGGCGACCAGCCCGAAGCCGATCCCCATCACGAAGTTGGGCACCGCCAGCCACCACACGCTGCTGTGCCGGTCGACGGTGAGCAGCAGGGCGGCACCGGCGACGGTGGCGATCGCGCCGAGCAGCAGGCAGGTGCGGAACCCGTAGCGCAGGTAGATCCGTCCGGAGTTCGAGGCGGCCAGCGGCCAGCCGAGGGTCATCGCTGCCAGGGCCAGCCCGGCGATGACCGCGCCGGTGCCGAGCACACCCTGGGCGAAGATCGGCACGTAGGAGGAGAGCCCCATCATCAGCATCCCGACGACGCCGGTCGCCAGGCTGGTGACGACGATGACCCGGTCGCGGAAGAGCCACAGCGGCAGCACCGGTTCGGCGGCTCGGCGCTCCACCAGCACGAACGCGGTCAGCAGCACCGCGGCTGTGGCGAAGACGGCCACGCTGGTCGGTGAGTCCCACGCCCAGCCCTGGCCGCCCTCGAGCAGGCCGAGCAGGAGCAGCACGCCGCCCGCGGTGAGCAGCGTCGCGCCCGCGTAGTCGACCCGGTGAGAGCGCCGCTCGACGGTCTCGGTGAAGTTGCGCTGGATCAGCCACCAGGCGAGCAGGCCGAGCGGGAGGTTGACGAAGAAGATCCACCTCCAGGAGGCGTAGTCGGCGAAGAGCCCGCCGAGGGTCGGGCCGACCAGCGAGGCTGCGGCCCAGACCGAGGCGATGTAGCCCTGCGCCTTGGCCCGCTCGGCGAGGGAGTAGATGTCGCCCATGATCGTCATGCCCATCGGCTGCACGGCACCCGCGCCGATGCCCTGGACGGCGCGGAAGACGATCAGCGAGGTCATGCTCCAGGCCAGGCCGCACAGCAGGGAGCCGAGCACGAACAGCCCGATGCCGAGGACCATCACCGGCTTGCGACCGAGCATGTCGGCGACCTTGCCGTAGAGGGGAACGGTCACCGCCTGGGCCAGCAGGTAGACCGAGAACAGCCAGGGGAACTGCTCGAAGCCGCCCAGATCGGCCACGACCGCGGGCACCGCCGTGGCGAGGATGGTCGCGTCGATGGCGACCAGCCCGACGCTCAGCATGATCGCCAGCAGCACCGGACCGCGCTCGCTGCGCAGTCCCACCGACGCGCGGGTGATCTCCGGACTCGTCTCGGGCGCGCTCACATCCTCGGGCAACCCTGCATCGTCCGCTCCCATTCCGCCTCTTTACCCGACCTGGGCGTCGCGCACCGGCCGTGACGGCCGGATCGGCTGGCCGGACGGGGTTAGCGCCCACGGCTCGGGGTACCCCTGCGAAGCCGGACGCTCTTTCGAAGAAGGTGTGCTTTGATCGATCCAACCGACTCGACCATCGAGACGCACGAGGGGGCCACGATGGAAGTCTGGCCGGGCCGGGCCTACCCGCTGGGAGCGACCTTCGACGGCAGTGGCACCAACTTCGCCATCTTCAGCGAAGTCGCCGAGGCCGTCGAGCTGTGCCTGTTCGACCCCGACCCCGACGCGCCCGGCGGGCACCGCGAGACGCGCATCCCGCTCGCGGAGGTCGACGCGTTCGTCTGGCACTGCTACCTGCCCGCGGTCCGCCCGGGCCAGCGCTACGGCTATCGCGTGCACGGACCCTGGGACCCCGCCCAGGGGCTGCGCTGCAACCCCAACAAGCTGCTGCTCGACCCCTACGCCAAGGCCACCGCAGGCGACATCGACTGGGACGAGAGCCTCTTCGGCTATCACTTCGGTGCCGCCGAGGACAGCGACGAGCGCAACGACGCCGACTCGGCGGCCCACATGGTCCACGGCGTGGTCATCAACCCGTTCTTCGACTGGGAGGGCGACCGTCGGCTCGACTACCCCTACAACGACACGCTGATCTACGAGGCGCACGTCAAGGGGCTGACCCGGCTCCACCCGGAGATCCCTGAGGAGCTGCGCGGCACCTACGCCGCCATCGGGCACCCGGCGATCACCGAGCACCTGACCAAGCTGGGCGTCACCGCGATCGAGCTGATGCCCGTGCACCAGTTCGTGCAGGACAGCACCCTGCTCGACAAGGGCCTGCGCAACTACTGGGGCTACAACACCCTCGGCTTCTTCGCCCCGCACGCGGAGTACTCCGCGTCCACGCGCGCCGCCGGCGGCGGGCTCGGCCAGCAGGTCGAGGAGTTCAAGGCGATGGTCAAGGCGCTGCACGCCGCTGGCATCGAGGTCATCCTCGACGTCGTCTACAACCACACCGCGGAGGGCAACCACCTCGGCCCGACCCTGTCCATGCGCGGCATCGACAACCTGGCCTACTACCGGACGGTCGAGGACGACCCGCGCTACTACATGGACTACACGGGCACCGGCAACAGCCTCAACGTCCGCCACCCGCACGCGTTGCAGCTGATCATGGACTCGCTGCGCTACTGGGTCACCGAGATGCACGTCGACGGGTTCCGCTTCGACCTCGCCTCCACGCTGGCGCGTGAGTTCTACGACGTCGACCGGCTGGCCACCTTCTTCGAGCTCGTCCAGCAGGACCCGGTCGTCAGCCAGGTCAAGCTCATCGCCGAGCCGTGGGACATCGGCCCGGGCGGCTACCAGGTCGGCGGCTTCCCGCCGCAGTGGACGGAGTGGAACGGCAAGTACCGCGACACCGTCCGCGACTTCTGGCGTGGCGAGCCCGCGCTGGGTGAGTTCGCCAGCCGGATCGCCGGCTCCGCCGACCTCTACGAGCACTCCGGTCGACGGCCGGTGGCGAGCATCAACTTCGTCACCGCGCACGACGGGTTCACGCTGCGCGACCTCGTCTCCTACGCGGAGAAGCACAACGAGGCCAACGGCGAGGACAACAACGACGGCGAGTCCCACAACCGCTCGCAGAACTTCGGCGTCGAGGGGCCGACCGACGACCCCGGCGTGCTCGCCCTGCGCTCGCGGACCCAGCGCAACATCCTCGCCACCCTGCTGCTCTCCCAGGGCGTGCCCATGCTGCTGCACGGTGACGAGCTGGGCCGGACGCAGCAGGGCAACAACAACGTCTACGCCCAGGACAACGAGCTGTCCTGGGTGCGCTGGGACGAGGCCGACGAGCCGCTGGTCGAGTTCACCGCGGCGCTCTCCCGGCTGCGCCACGAGCACCCGACGTTCCGGCGCAGGCGCTTCTTCACCGGCACCAACGTGCGGGTCGCCGACGGAGGCGACGGCGATCGCCTCAACGACATCGTGTGGCTGCACGTCGACGGGCGGCCGATGGAGGACGAGGACTGGACCGGTGCCACGCAGGCGATCGGGATGTACCTCAAC
>JAPSKJ010000006.1 GCA_031177735.1 Nocardioides sp. | reverse complement strand
AGCACGAGGTCGGGCGCGGCGCCCGCGCCGAGGGCGTACGCCGTCGCGTCACCCGCCACGAAGGAGACACCGCCGAGCCCGAGCTCGAGGGCCGACAGCGATCCGCTCGCCACGGCGTCTGGGGAGGTCTCGACGCCGACCACGGACCGTCCGGGTGTGGCCAGGTGCAGCGCGAAGCCTCCCACGCCGCAGTACAGGTCCCAGACCGATGCAGGCGCCACGGAGGCGACCAGCTCCGTCGCGTGCCGGTAGAGCGCCGAGGCGACCGCGGTGTTGGTCTGGAAGAACGAGTTCGGCCGCAGGTGCAGCGGCAGGCCGTTGACCCGCATGAGCAGCGTCTGCTGCTCGGTGAGCACGACCTCCTCCGGCCCCTCCAGGATCGCCTTGTGCTCGGGCTGGAGGTTGGCCGAGACGACGGCCACCGGGAGCGCGTCCGTGAGGCCGTCCACCTGACCTGCGAGCGCGTCCAGCTGCGTACGCGAGCGCAGCACGAAGCGGACCATGAGCTCCCCGCCGGGCGACTCGGTGACGAGCAGGTGCTTGAGCTCGCCCGTGCGGTCCGGCACGGAGTAGGGCACCAGCCCGGCCGTGCGGACCGCGTCCGCCAGCACCGGCAGCGCCGCCCGCAGGCCGGGGGAGTGCAGCCCGCACTCCCGCAGGTCGACGCCGCGTCCGCGCGGGTCCAAGATGCCCAGCGTCGGCGCGGCCGCCGAGCCGCCGAGCACCATCTTCGCCTTGTTGCGGAAGCCCTCCGCGGGACTGGTCACCGGCTCGAGCCACGTCTCGACCGACGGCAGCAACGAGGCGACCCGCTCCTGCTTGGCAGCCAGCTGGGCGGCGTACGGCACCTCCAGGTGGGTGCACGACCGGCACACCCCCGCGGCGAAGTAGCGGCACTCCATCACGCTGCCAGCCACCCGTCGATGTCGGCGAGGATCGCGGCCTTCACCTCGCTCGGCGCGTTCGACCCGCGCACCGACATCCGGGCGAGCTCGGCGAGCTGGTCGTCGGTGAGGTGGTGCGCAGCGCGCATGGTGGCGTACTGCCCGGCCAGCCGGGACCCGAACAGCAGCGGGTCGTCGGCGCCGAGGGCCACGGTCGCGCCGGCGTCGAGGAGCGTCGGCAGCGGCACCGAGGTCGGGTCGGAGTAGACGCCGAGCGCGACGTTGGAGACGGGACACACCTCGAGGGTCACGCCCGCGTCGACGATGCGGGCCAGCAGGTCCGGGTCCTCCGCGCTGCGTACGCCGTGACCCAGCCGGTGCGCGTGCAGCCGGTCGAGGCACAGCCGGATGTGCTCGGGTCCGCGCAGCTCACCGCCGTGCGGCACCAGCATCAGCCCGGCCCGCTCGGCGATGGCGAAGGCGGGGGCGAAGTCCTCGGTGCGCCCGCGCCGCTCGTCGTTGGAGAGCCCGAAGCCGACGACCCCTCGGCCGGCGTACTGCGCGGCCAGCCGAGCCAGGGTGCGCGCGTCGAGCGGGTGGCGGGTGCGGTTGGCGGCGATGACGACGGCCATGCCGAGGCCGGTCTCGCGCGAGGCCGCCGCGACCGCGTCGAGGACCAGGTCGGTGAAGGCGGTGATGCCGCCGAAGCGCGCGGCGTAGCCGGAAGGGTCGACCTGGATCTCCAGCCACCGGCTGCCGTCGGCGACGTCGTCCTCGGCCGCCTCACGCACCAGCCGCCGGACGTCGTCCTCGGTGCGCAGCACCGAGCGGGCGACGTCGTAGAGGCGCTGGAAGCGGAACCAGCCCTTCTCGTCGGCGGCGCTGAGCGCCGGCGGCCACTCCGAGACCAGCTGCTCGGGCAGCCGGATCCCGTCGCGCTCGGCCAGCTCGAGCAGCGTGCTGTGCCGCATCGAGCCGGTGAAGTGCAGGTGCAGGTGTGCCTTGGGCAGCGCGTGCGGGTCCCGGCTCACCGCGGAGGCGTCGAGGCCCGGGCTCACTGCCGGGACAGCTTCTCCGCCGCGGCGAGCAGCACGCAGGTGGCCACGGCCTCCATCGCCCCGGTGACCTCGGCCAGGCTCGGGAAGGACGGCGCCAGGCGGATGTTGCGGTCGTCGGGATCCACCTTGCCGGGGAAGGCCGACCCGGCCGGGGTCAGCGCCACGCCGGCGTCCTTGGCCAGCTCGATCACCCGCGACGCGGTGCCGTCGAGGACGTCCAGGCTGACGAAGTAGCCACCCTTGGGCACCGTCCACGTCGCGATCCCCAGTCCGCCGAGCCGCTCGGCGAGGACCCGCTCGACCTCGGCGAACTTCGGCGCCAGCAGGTCGCGGTGCTTGGCCATGTGGGCCCGGACGCCGTCGGCGGACTTGAAGAACTGGGCGTGGCGCAGCTGGTTGACCTTGTCCGGGCCGATCGCGCCCGCCGAGAGGTGCTTGACGTACCACTGCACGGTCTCCACCGACCCGGCGAGGAAGGCCACGCCGGCGCCCGCGTAGGTGATCTTCGAGGTGGAGGCGAACACGATCGGCCGGTGCGGGTGGCCGGCGGCCGAGGCGAGCGAGATGATGTCGGCGCTCTTCGCCTCGTCGGGGGTGAGGTGGTGCAGCGCGTAGGCGTTGTCCCACAGGATCTTGAAGTCCGGTGCCGCGGTCGGCATCGAGGCGAGCCGGGCGGCGACCTCCTGCGTGGTCACCGAGCCGGTCGGGTTGGCATAGGTCGGCACCAGCCACATGCCCTTGATCGACGGGTCGTCCTTGACCAGGGCCTCGATCGCGTCGACGTCGGGCCCGTCGTCGTGCATCGGCACCGTGACCATCTCGATGCCCAGCCACTCCAGCAGCACGAAGTGGCGGTCGTAGCCCGGCACCGGGCAGACGAACTTCACCGTCTGCTCGCGGGAGTGCTCGATCCAGGGGCGCTCGCTGTCGACGCCGCCCTTGAGGAGCAGGTCGACCAGCACCTCGCGCATCATCACCAGCGAGGAGCTCCCACCGGCCACGATCTGCGGCACGTCGACACCGAGCAGCTCGGCGAACATCTGGCGCAGCTCCACGATCCCCTCGAGGCCGCCGTAGTTGCGCACGTCGACCCCGGCGGCGTCCGTCGTGCCGGTGGGCAGGGAGAGCAGGCCGTCGGAGAGGTCGAGCTGCTCCTTCGACGGCTTGCCCCGGGTGAGGTCCAGCTTCAGCCCGGCCGACTTCAAGGCGTCGTACGCCGCCTGCTGCTCCGCCCGGAAGGCGGCGAGGTCGTCGGCGGATCGGTCGGCGAGCGGCGAGACGTTCGTTGTCACGGCACCATGCTCGCAGAGTCCGACCCGCCGGCGCCGAGCGAGTGGGCCCGACCGCCCCTTTTGGCGTCGGGACGACCCGACCCGTAGACTCCCGGTTTGGTGGTTTTCCCCCATGCTCCGGCGCGCCCTCGACCCCATCGGTCGGTGCCTGCTCAGGCTGCGTGGGAGACCATCGGAGGGCACTAGCTCAACTGGCAGAGCATCGGTCTCCAAAACCGAAGGTTGGGGGTTCAAGTCCCTCGTGCCCTGCAACATTGCCGGCAGAACGACTGAGAGGTGGCGAGCGTGTCGGACAGCAAGGTCCCCACGCGGGAGCGCAAGAGCGAACGCACCGGTCTCGTGACCTTCTACCGGCAGGTGGTGGCCGAGCTGCGGAAGGTCGTCTGGCCGACGCAGCAGCAGCTGACCACCTACTTCATCGTCGTGCTGGTGTTCGTCCTGATCATGATGGCGATCGTCGCGGGCCTCGACCTGGCCTTCGGCAGGCTGTTCTTCGAGATCTTCGACGGCTCCTCCGACGTGTGAACCCTGCGCGGGTGCACCCCGCGCACGGCCGAGAGGCCGAATCCGAGCAACCGAAACTGATGGAGCAGCGAGTGTCTGAGTACGGCCAGGAGCCCGAGGGCCCCGACACGCTCGACGAGCCGCGCCTCGACGCCGAGGTCACCGACGAGTCGACCGACGAGGCCATGGGTCTGGAGACGGACTTCGAGGCCGTCGAGACGCCCGCCGACGCCGTCGACCCCGAGGGTGCGGCGCAGGGCGACGCCGAGGACACCGCCGAGGCCGACGAGAACGACCCGCTGGAGGCCTTCCGCCGCGAGCTGTGGTCGAAGCCTGGCGACTGGTTCGTGGTGCACACGTACTCCGGCATGGAGAACCGCGTCAAGCAGAACCTCGAGAACCGCATCATCTCCCTCAACATGGAGGACTACATCCACGAGATCGTGGTCCCCACCGAGGAGGTCGCGGAGATCAAGAACGGCCAGCGCAAGATGGTCAAGCGGACCGTCCTGCCCGGTTACGTGCTCGTCCGGATGGACCTCACCGACGAGTCCTGGGCCGCCGTGCGGCACACGCCCTCGGTGACCGGCTTCGTCGGCCACAGCCACCAGCCGGTGCCGCTGTCGATGTCCGAGGTCGAGAACATGCTCGCCCCCGCAGTCGTGGCCAAGGCCGAGGCCGAGGCGGCCGCCGCCGGTGCCGCTGCCCCCACGGGCGGCAGCGCCACCACCCCGGCCAAGAAGCCGATCGAGGTCGCCGACTTCAGCGTGGGCGACTCGGTCATGGTGGTCGACGGCCCGTTCGCGACGCTCCACGCGACGATCACCGAGATGAACCCGGAGTCGCAGAGGGTCAAGGCCCTCGTCGAGATCTTCGGCCGGGAGACCCCGGTCGAGCTGAGCTTCAGCCAGATCCAGAAGGTCTGAAGCATCGGGCGGCCGGCGTACGCCGACCGCCAGCAGGTGGCAGAGGCCCGACGCCTCGTCAGGACCACGAGAAGGAAGAGAACAAGGAATGCCTCCCAAGAAGAAGATCGCAGCGCTGGTCAAGGTGCAGCTGCAGGCCGGTGCCGCGACGCCGGCCCCGCCGGTCGGTACCGCGCTCGGTCCGCACGGCGTCAACATCATGGACTTCTGCAAGGCGTACAACGCCCAGACCGAGTCCATGCGCGGCAACGTCATCCCGGTCGAGATCACGATCTACGAGGACCGGTCGTTCACGTTCGTCACCAAGACGCCGCCGGCCGCCGAGCTGATCAAGAAGGCCGCGGGCCTCTCGAAGGGCTCGTCCGTGCCGCACAAGGACAAGGTCGGCAAGCTCACCAAGGACCAGGTCCGCGAGATCGCCCAGACCAAGCTCCCCGACCTCAACGCCAACGACGTCGACGCCGCGATGAAGATCGTGGAGGGCACTGCCCGGTCGATGGGCGTCACGGTCGAGGCCTGACAAACCGTGGGAGGGCCGCGCTGGCCCGCTAACCACATCTCCTGAAAGAAACAGAGGAAACCCCATGCAGCGCAGCAAGACCTACCGCGCGGCGGCCGAGACGTTCGACAAGAACGCCGTCCACGCCCCGCTCGAGGCGATCAAGATCGCCAAGACCGTGAGCAAGAAGAAGTTCGACGAGACCGTCGACGTCGTCATGCGCCTCGGTGTCGACCCCCGCAAGGCCGACCAGATGGTCCGTGGCACCGTCAACCTGCCGCACGGCACCGGTAAGACCGCCCGCGTCCTCGTCTTCGCCAACGGGGACAAGGCCGAGGCCGCCCGCGAGGCCGGCGCCGACATCGTCGGTGGCGACGACCTCATCGAGAAGGTCGCCGGTGGCTGGCTCGACTTCGACGCCGTGGTCGCGACCCCGGACCTGATGGGCAAGGTCGGCCGCCTCGGCCGCGTGCTCGGTCCGCGTGGCCTCATGCCCAACCCGAAGACCGGCACGGTCACCCCGGACCCGGCCAAGGCCGTGACCGACATCAAGGGCGGCAAGATCGAGTTCCGCGTCGACCGCCACGCCAACCTGCACTTCATCATCGGCAAGGCGTCGTTCTCGGAGACCCAGCTGGCGGAGAACTACGCCGCCGCGCTGGAGGAGGTGCTTCGTCTGAAGCCGGCCAGCTCCAAGGGCCGCTACATCAAGAAGATCACCGTCTCCACGACGATGGGCCCGGGCATCCAGGTCGACCCCAACCGGACGCGCAACGTCGCCTCCGAGGACGAGGGCCAGGCCTGACCCACGCTCTCCCGAGCAGCCAGTACGCCGTCTCCCGCACGCGGGGGGCGGCGTACTGCCGTCCGGGGGGACTGCGGGCCGACGCCGATTTGGTGCGGCTGCGGTGCCCGCGTAGAGTTCCACCTCGAAACCAGAGACCGCCGGTTGTCAGGCTGTGCATGCAGCTCGACCGAAGGATCCGCGGAAGCGGACGCCAGCGTAGGTGACAGAGCAGCACACCCCGTGTGTCCACGCCCTGAGCCTGCGCTCGGGGCGTTCGTCTTTTCCGGGCCGTCGCAGCGGACTCGAAACCGGAAGGAGACCCATGGCGCGGGCAGACAAGCAGGCCGCCGTCGCGGAGATCGCTGACGAGTTCAGCGCTTCCGCCGGTGCTGTGCTGACCGAGTACCGCGGTCTCACCGTGAAGGAGCTCAAGGACCTCCGACGCTCCCTCGGTGCGAACGCCAACTACGCCGTGGTCAAGAACACGCTGGCCAAGATCGCCGCCAAGCAGGCGGGGATCGAGAGCTTCGACGACCTGCTGACCGGTCCGACCGCGATCGCCTTCATCAAGGGCGACGTCGTCGAGGCGGCCAAGGGTCTGCGTGACTTTGCCAAGGCGAACCCCGCCCTTGTCATCAAGGGCGGCGTCTACGAGGGCAAGCCTCTCGACGCGAAGGAGGTCGCCAAGCTGGCCGACCTCGAGTCGCGCGAGGTGCTCCTGGCCAAGGTGGCCGGCGCGATGACCGCGACGCTCTCGCAGGCTCTCTACGCGTTCAACGCCCTCCCCGCCCAGGCGGCCCGCCTCGCCGCGGCGCTGCAGGAGAAGGCTGCGAACGACCCCACGATCCTCGCAGGTGGTGCCGGCACGCCGGTGGCCGCCGAGGAGGCCGCTGCTTCCGACGCTGCTGAGGCTGCGTCTGACGTAGAGGCCCCCGCTGACGAGGCGGTGGAGACCCCGGCTGACGCCGAGGCCCCCGCTGCCTCCGACGAGGGCGACTCCGCCGAGGCCTGAGCACCCGCTCAGCCCCGGCACAACCACCTGAAACCCGGCCGGCTCCGTGACACGGACCGGCCAACGAGAAAGGAAACGCCACCATGGCGAAGCTCAGCACTGAGGAGCTCCTCGACGCGTTCAAGGAGCTCACCCTGATCGAGCTCTCCGAGTTCGTGAAGGCCTTCGAGGACACCTTCGGCGTCACCGCGGCCGCCCCGGTCGCCGTTGCCGCTGCCCCCGCTGCCGGCGGTGCCGCCGGCGGTGAGGACGCCGCTGCTGCCCAGGACGAGTTCGACGTCGTCCTGGAGTCGGCCGGTGACAAGAAGATCAACGTCATCAAGGAGGTGCGCGCCCTCACCTCGCTCGGCCTGAAGGAGGCCAAGGAGCTGGTCGAGGCCGCCCCGAAGACCGTCCTGGAGAAGGTCACCAAGGAGGCCGCTGACAAGGCCAAGGAGTCCCTCGAGGGCGCCGGCGCCACCGTCACGCTCAAGTGATGTCCGCGGGCTCTGCCCGCACCCGCCAAGGGCGGCCACCATCGGTGGCCGCCCTTCGGCGATTTCTCGAGCAACTTTTTGCTTTCCGTCCTCCCGTCCACTGGCCGGTCGAGGTGACGTCGCCCTCACGGCATGCGTAACCTCGGTCACCTCGCCCCGTTGTTACTCACCAGTGGGGTTCCGGTCATCCGGTGCAACACGTCCCACCGAACGAAGGGAAGCGGCGCCTGCCATGGGTGTTGACGTCACGATCGAAGGTCTGACCAAGAGCTTCGGCAAGCAGCTCATCTGGAAGGACGTCACGCTCACCCTCCCGGCCGGCGAGATCTCGGTGATGCTGGGCCCCTCGGGCACCGGCAAGTCGGTCCTGCTCAAGTCCCTCATCGGCCTCATCAAGCCCGACGCGGGCTCGGTCGTGATCGAGGGCGTCGACATCGCCTCCTGCTCGGAGAAGCAGCTCTACGAGGTCCGCAAGCTCTTCGGTGTGCTGTTCCAGGACGGCGCGATGTTCGGCTCGATGAACCTCTTCGACAACGTCGCGTTCCCGCTGCGGGAGCACACCCGGAAGTCGGAGTCCGAGATCCGCAGGATCGTGATGGAGAAGATGGACCTCGTGGGTCTCATCGGCGCCGAGTACAAGCTGCCCGGCGAGATCTCCGGCGGTATGCGCAAGCGTGCGGGCTTGGCGCGGGCCCTCGTCCTCGACCCGGAGATCCTGCTGATCGACGAGCCCGACTCCGGGCTCGACCCGGTCCGGACCTCGTTCATCAACCAGCTCTTCGTCGACCTCAACGCGCAGATCGACGCGACGTTCCTCATCGTCACCCACGACATCCACAGCGTCCGGGTGGTGCCCGACAACATCGGCCTGCTCTACCACAAGCACCTGGCGATGTACGGCCCGCGCGAGATGCTGCTGTCCTCCGACGAGCCGGTGGTGCGCCAGTTCCTCAACGCGCAGACGATCGGCCCGATCGGCATGTCGGAGGAGAAGGACGCAGACCAGCTCGCCGCGGAGAGGGACCTCGACCTGCCGCCGCTGCCGCCGATCCCGCTCCAGCTCGAGCCCTCCAGCGGCATCCCGCGGCGCAGCCAGCGGCCGCCGGGCGAGTGGTGCCGCCTCCACGGCGTCACGCCGCCGCCCGGCTCGTTCCGGGCCGACTCGGCGCTGGTGACCACGGGCGTGGGAGGGGCCTGAGCACGTGGCCTCCCTCACCGCGACCAGGGTGCTCGCCCCGGTCGGGACCGCGGGCAAGCTCTTCGCCTTCGCCCTCGACGTCCTTCGGGGCTTGTTCCGACGCCCGTTCCAGCTGCGCGAGTTCATCCAGCAGGCCTGGTTCATCGCCTCCGTCACGATCATCCCGACCGCGCTCGTCGCCATCCCCTTCGGCGCGGTCATCGCGCTTCAGGCCGGTGGCCTGATCAAGCAGTTCGGCGCGCAGTCGTTCACCGGCTCGGCGTCGGTGCTGGCGGTGGTCCGCGAAGCCGGCCCGATCGCGACGGCGCTGCTGATCGCCGGCGCCGGCGGATCGGCCATCGCGGCCGACCTCGGCGCCCGCAAGATCCGCGAGGAGCTCGACGCGATGATGGTGCTGGGGATCGACCCGATCCAGCGCCTCGTCGTCCCGCGCGTGCTGGCCTGCATGCTCGTCGCGGTGTTCCTCAACGGGCTGGTCAGCGTGGTGGGCGTGGCCGGCGGCTACGTCTTCAACGTGATCATGCAAGGCGGCACACCCGGCGCCTACATCGCCAGCTTCACCGCGTTGGCACAGCTGCCCGACGTCTGGCAGGGGCTCGCCAAAGCGCTCGTCTTCGGCATGATCGCCGCCATCGTCGCCTCCTACATGGGGATGAACGCCGGCGGTGGCCCGAAGGGGGTGGGTGACGCGGTCAACCTGTCGGTCGTGATCACCTTCCTGCTGTTGTTCCTCGTCAACTTCGTGATGAGCGCGATCTACTTCCAGCTCGTCCCACCCAAGACAGGATGAGGGCGCCGTGGCATCGATGAAGGCGGTCTACGAGAAGCCGCTGGCGACCCTGGACAAGCTCGGCGAGGAGCTGTCGTTCTACCTGCGCGCGCTGGCGTGGGCGCCGAAGACGCTGGTGCACTACAAGAAGGAGATCCTCCGGCTGCTCGCCGAGATCACCCTCGGCACCGGCGCCCTGGCCGTCATCGGCGGCACCGTGGGTGTCATCGTCGCGATGACGTTCTTCACCGGCACCGAGGTCGGCCTGCAGGGCTACGCCGCGCTCAACCAGCTCGGCACCGCCCCGTTCGCAGGGTTCTTCTCCGCCTACTTCAACACCCGCGAGATCGCGCCGCTGGTGGCCGGCATCGCCCTCGCGGCGACCGTCGGGTGCGGCTTCACCGCCCAGCTCGGCGCGATGCGGATCTCCGAGGAGGTCGACGCCCTGGAGGTGATGGCCATCCCCTCGCTGCCGTTCCTCGTGACCACGCGCATCATCGCCGGCCTGATCGCGATCATCCCGCTCTACGTGCTCGGCCTGCTCTCGTCCTACTTCGCGACCCGGTTGACCGTCACCGGGCTGTTCGGCCAGAGCACCGGCACCTACGACCACTACTTCTGGACGTTCCTGCCCCCTGAGGACGTCCTGTGGTCCTTCGGGAAGGTGGTCGTCTTCGCGATCGTCGTGATCCTGATCCACTGCTACCACGGCTACACCGCGACCGGCGGTCCCGCGGGCGTCGGCGTCGCGGTCGGTCGTGCGGTGCGCACCAGCATCGTGGCGATCAACGTGATCGACCTGTTCTTGTCCATGGCGATCTGGGGCGCCACGACGACCGTCCGGCTGGCAGGTTGACGATGCTGCAAGCGATCGACACCCACAAGCCCACCAGGCGGCGCAGCGGCCTGGTGCGGACCGTGCGCTTCCGCGTCCTCGGCGTCGTCTTCCTGGCGTTGCTGGTCGGCGGCGTCTACCTCACCCACGCGCTGTTCGCCAAGAAGTTCAGCGACTACGAGGAGGTCACCCTGCAGACCTCCACCATCGGCCTGCAGCTGCCCAAGCGGGCCGACGTGAAGGTCCGCGGCGTGATCGTCGGCGAGGTGCTCGACTACCGGCCCGTCGGTGACGGTGCCGAGGTGACGCTCGGCATCTACCCCGACGAGGTCGACACGATCCCGGCCAACGTGACCGGCTCGATCGTGCCCAAGACCCTCTTCGGCGAGAAGTACGTCGCCCTGGTCGTGCCCGACCAGCCGGCGGCCGCGCCGATCGCGGCCGGTGACGTCATCACCCGCACCGCTGTCGCCACCGAGGTCGAGGCGGTGCTCAACGACCTCTACCCGTTGCTGCGCACGGTCAGCCCGGCCGACCTCAACCGCACGCTCAACGCGCTGGCCACCGCGCTCGAGGGCCGCGGCGAGACGCTGGGCCAGACGCTCGAGACGGCCGACGCCTACCTCAAGCGGCTCAACCCGCAGATCCCGGCGCTGATCGAGGACCTGCGGCTGACGACCACGGTGGCCGGCACCTACTCCGACGTGCTCCCCGAGGTGGCGCAGATCCTGCAGGACACCATCAAGACCACCGGCACCCTCGAGGAGCAGGCCGGCCCGCTGACCCAGATGCTGGGCGACGTCACCTCGGCCGCCGACGTCGGCACCCGCTTCTTGGAGACCAACGAGAACAACCTGATCCGCCTGGAGCAGCTCGCCCGACCCATGATGCAGACCCTCGCCCGCTACGCCCCCGAGTTCCCGTGCCTGACCGGCGGGCTCGACGAGCTCGGCATCCGCGAGGCGGAGGCATGGGAAGGACACACGCTGCACATCGTGCTGGAGACCCTGCCGCGCCAGCCGCGTGCCTACACCGCTGCTGACACGCCGGTGTTCGGCGAGGACCGCGGCCCGGGCTGCGGCCACCTGCCGCTGCCGCCGTGGACCCAGAAGAACCCGTTGCGGAGCAGCCCCGACCTCAACGACGGCGTCGACGAGCCGACCGGCAAGGGCACCCAGCGGGCGGCGACGGGCTTCTACCGCGACGGCATGGGATACGCCGGCGGGCCGGCGGAGAAGCGCGTCCTGTCCGAGCTGCTGGCCCCCGGCCTGGGCGTCACCGCCGACCGGGTGCCCGACCTCGGCCAGCTGCTGGTCGGCCCGATGGCACGGGGAGCGACGGTGACGATGCGATGAGGGCACCACTCGACAAGCGCACCACCAAGGACCTGATCCGTCTCGGGATCTTCATCGTGGTCACCACGCTGTGCACCGGCCTGCTCGTGCTGACGATCGGCAACATCTCCTTCGGCGGCCGCAGCGAGTACCGCGCCGAGTTCGTCGACGCGACCGGCGTCGTGGAGGGCGACGACGTCCGGATCGCCGGCGTGAAGGTCGGCAACGTCACCGACGTGTCGATCGAGGACCGCAACCGTGCCATCGTCAGCTTCACCGTCGACGAGAGCGCGCCGCTCACGCAGGCCACCAACGTCGCCATCCGCTACCGCAACCTGGTCGGCCAGCGCTACCTCTCCCTGACGCAGCCGATCGGCGAGGCGGCGCCGCTGGAGGAGGGCGCCACCATCCCGGCCGCCCGGACCACTCCGGCGCTCGACCTGACGGTGCTGTTCAACGGTTTCAAGCCCCTCTTCCAGGCGCTCTCGCCGACCGACATCAACAAGCTGAGCTACGAGATCGTCCAGGTCTTCCAGGGTGAGGGCGGCACGATGGAGAGCCTGCTGTCGCACACCGCCTCGGTCACCCAGACGCTGGCCGACCGCGACCAGGTGATCGACTCCCTCATCGACAACCTCAACGAGGTGCTCGACCACGTCGCCGACCGCGACCAGCAGCTCAGCGAGCTGATCGTGACGTTCAAGGACTTCGTGACCGGCCTCAACAGCGACCGCGAGGCGATCCTCAGCACGCTCGACGGCATCTCCACCCTCTCGGTGGAGACAGCAGGGCTGGTCAAGGAGATGCGCTCGCCCTTCGTCGAGGACATCCGTCAGCTGCGGCGGCTGGCGAGCAACCTCGACCAGGGCAAGGAGGAGATCGACCGTGCCGTGCAGGTGCTCCCGGTGAAGCTCAACAAGATCGGCAACACCGCGACCTACGGCTCCTGGTTCAACTTCTACATGTGCTCGTTCGAGGGCCGCGTGGTGCTGCCCAACAACGCCTCCCTGCCGCTCACCTACGACGTCGGGGGAGCGAGGTGCAACCTGTGATGGTCAAGCCCTTCCGCGAGCGCAACCCCGTCCGCATCGGCGCCGTCAGCCTGGCCGTCATCGCGCTGCTCGTGCTGGCCGCCTTCCGGGCCCAGGACCTCCCGCTGATCGGCGGTGGGGACACCTACTACGCCAACTTCACCGAGGCCGGTGGCCTCAAGCCCGACGACGAGGTCCGCATCGCCGGCGTCCGGGTCGGCAAGGTCCGCAGCATCGAGCTCGACGGTGACAAGGTGAAGGTCGGCTTCACCATCGACAGCTCCTCGGGCTTCGGCGACGAGACCCGCGCCACGATCAAGGTGAAGACGCTGCTCGGGTCGATGTTCCTGGCGCTGGAGCCGGCCGGCCAGGGGCAGCTCGCCGAGGGGAGCACCATCCCCGTGGAGCGGACCACCAGTCCGTACGACGTCGTGGAGGCGTTCACCGGACTCGCCGACACCGCCGGGCAGATCGACACCGACCAGCTCGCCCAGGCACTCAGCACGCTGGCCGACCTCACCGCCACGACCCCGGAGTCGTTCCGCCGGGCGCTCGACGGCGTGTCCGCCCTCTCGCGCAACATCGCCGCCAAGGACGAGCGGATCAACACCCTGCTGCAGAACCTCCAGCGCGTGTCCACCGTGCTCGACCAGCGCGACGACGACCTGATCGCGCTCATGCGGGAGGCCGACGTCCTCTTCCGGGCGCTGGTGGAGCGGCGGGAGGCGGTGCACAACCTGCTCGTGTCGACGACCACGCTGTCCAAGGAGCTCAGCCGGTTGATCGAGGAGACCCGTGCGGACCTCACGCCGGCGCTCGACCACATGAACAACGTGCTGGCGGTGCTCAACAAGAACGAGGAGAACCTCGATGAGAGCCTGCGACTGATGGCACCGTTCTACCGGGTGTTCGCCAGCACCCTGGGCAACGGTCCCTGGTTCGACACCTACATCCAGAACATGCCGCCGGTGCCGCAGGTGGGCCGATGAGCTACGCACGCATCCTCGGGCCGGTCGTCATCGTCATCCTGGTCGTCGCGGCCGGGCTCAGCCTGCTCGACACCGCCGAGAAGAAGACCGTCACCGCGCACTTCCCGCGGACCGTCTCGCTCTACGAGGGCAGTGACGTCCGGGTGCTCGGGGTCCCGGTCGGCACGGTCGAGAAGGTCACTCCGTCGGGCACCGACGTGGTCGTCGAGATGAGCTACGACGACGACGTCCAGGTGCCCGCGGACGCCACCGCGGTCATCGTCGCCCCGTCGATCGTCGGTGACCGCTACGTGCAGCTGGCTCCGGCGTACACCGGGGGCCCCGCGCTCGAGAGCGGAGCCGTGCTCGAGGTCGACCGCACCGCGACCCCGCTGGAGCTCGACGACATCTACGGCAGCCTGGACCGGCTCGTCGTGGCCCTGGGCCCCAACGGCGCCAACAAGGACGGCGCGCTGACCGACCTGCTCGAGCGGACCGCGGAGAACTTCGGCGGCGAGGGGGCGCAGTTCCGCCAGACCCTCACCGACCTCGGCACGCTCAGCGAGACCCTCGACAACAACAAGGAGGAGCTCTTCGGCTCCGCCGCCCAGCTCGAGAACTTCGTCAAGACCCTCGCCGACAACGACACCACGGTGCGCGAGTTCAACCAGTCGTTGGCGAGCGTCTCCACGATGCTGTCGGGGGAGCGCGAGGAGCTGGCGCAGGCGCTGGACAACCTCTCCTCCGCGCTCGGCGAGGTGACCACCTTCGTGCGGACGAACAAGGAGACCTTCGGTGCCAACATCAAGGGCCTCAACCGGGTCGCCAAGGTGCTGGTCAAGCGCCGCGCCGAGCTCAGCGAGACCCTGGTCAACGCGCCGATCGCGCTCAACAACCTCTACCACACCTACAACCCCGACTCCGGCACCCTGGACACCAACGCCAACCTCGGGATGCTCACCGACCAGCTGCAGAGCGACCCGGCGCTGCTGCTGTGCACGGTGCTCAACCAGGTCGACACCGGCGGCAACCTGTGCAACCTGGTCGAGGGGATCCTGCCGCGCGGTGCGCCGTTCGGCGCCGGCACCGGCTCCTCGGTCGGGGTGCCGAGCGACCCGACCCTCGGCGGTCTCGTGAAGGTGACCCGATGACCTCCCGCACGTCTGCGCTGCAGCGCGCGCTGCGCTCGCTGGCCGTCGCGCTCACCGCGACGCTGGCCCTGACCGCGTGCGACTTCGACGTCTACGACCTGCCGCTGCCCGGTGGCACCGACACCGGCGAGGACCCGATGACGGTGACCGTGCAGTTCGCCGACGTACTCGACCTGGTGCCGGAGTCCACGGTCAAGGTCAACGACGTCAACGTCGGCAAGGTGACCGAGGTCGAGCTGGTCGACAACCTCGCCGAGGTGACTCTCGAGCTCCGCAAGGACACCGAGCTCCCGGCCAACGTGGTCGCGCAGATCCGCCAGACCAGCCTGCTGGGCGAGAAGTTCGTCTCCCTCGACACCCCGGCCACCGGCGCCAGCCCGGAGCTGCTCGCCGACGACGCGGTCATCCCGCTCGAGCGCACCGGCCGCAACCCGGAGGTCGAGGAGGTCCTCGGAGCGCTGAGCCTGGTGCTCAACGGTGGTGGCGTGGCTCAGCTGCGCACGATCGCGCAGGAGCTCAACCTCGCTCTCGAGGGTCGTGAGGACTCCGCCCGGTCGGTGCTCGGCGAGCTCGACACGCTGATGACCAACCTCGACGACAACAAGGCGACCATCGTCAACGCGATCGAGGCGCTCGACCGGCTCGCGGTGACCGCACAGGACCACATGGACACCATCGACGCCGCCATGGAGGAGCTGCCGAGCGCGCTGGTCAGCATCGACCAGCAGCGCGACGACCTGGTGCGCACCCTGCAGGCGCTGCACCGCCTGGGTGACGTGGGCGTCCGGGTGATCCGGGCCTCCAAGGAGGGCCTGATCGAGACCCTGCACAACCTCGAGCCGGTGCTCACCCAGCTCGCCGACTCCGGGCAGAGCCTGGTCAACTCCCTCGACACGGTCTTCACCTATCCGTTCGTCGACGAGGTCGTCGGCCGCAACCCGCAGACCGCCCGCAACCTGCACATGGGCGACTACGTCAACCTCGACCTGCGCCTGGAGCTCGACCTGAGCCAGATCCTCACCAACCTGACCCAGGGCGAGATCCTGCCCTCGCCGCTGAACCCGGTCGAGGTCGTGGACAACGTGGTGCAGTGCCTGGCGAGCCTCGACCTCGGCTCCGCGGCGTGTCAGGCGGTGCTGGCCACCCCCGCGGCGTTGCTGCGGCTCGGCGAGGAGTGCCGCAAGCCCGGCAACTCCGACAACGTGGTGTGTGGTCTGTTCGGCCTGTTGCCGGGGCTCCCCGGCGAGCTCGGGGACCTGCTCGGGGGTCTCGGCCTCAACCGGGCCGCGCCCGGCACCGCGGCGGCCGGTCCCTCCCAGCCGACCGACGTCCGGCTCCACGACATGTACGCCGTCTACGACCCCGACCTGGTCAACCTGATGGTTCCTGCGCTGGCGACGCCGGCTCCGGCAGCCGCCGAGCCGACCGCCCGGAAGGGGGCCCGGCGATGATCACCCGACGCACCAAGATGCAGCTGATGGTCTTCCTGCTGATCACCGTGGTGGGGGTCAGCTACGTCGGGGCGCGCTACGCCCGGCTCGACCGGCTCATCATCGACGACACCTACACCGTGGTCGCCCACTACGCCGAGTCCGGCGGCATCTACGAGGGTGCCAACGTCTCCTACCGCGGGGTGAAGATCGGCGAGGTCGGCGACATGCGGCTGACCGAGGAGGGCGTCGACGTCCACCTCGAGATCGACGACGAGTTCGACCAGATCCCGGCCGACGCGCTGGCCGTCGTCGGCAACCGGAGCGCGGTCGGGGAGCAGTTCGTCGACCTGCAGCCGCAGAGCGATGCCGAGCCCTTCCTGGCCGACGGCGCCGAGATCGAGCAGGCGTCGACAGCGACGCCGATCGCAGTCGAGAAGCTGCTGGGTGACGCCGCCGCCACGGTGAGCTCGGTCAACCGGGACGCCCTGCGCACCACCGTGACCGAGCTCGGCACGGCCTTCGACGGCGCGGGCGCGGACCTGCAGAAGATCCTCGACACGACCTCGTCGTTCATCCAGGCCGCCAACGACAACTTCGACGTCACCACCGCCCTGATCCGCGACGCCAACACCGTCCTGCGCGGCCAGGTCGACAGCGAGAGCGCGCTGCGCACCTTCGCCACGGAGATGTCGCAGTTCAGCGGCACGCTCGCCGACAGCGACGAGGACCTGCGCTCGCTGATCACCAACGGCTCCACCGGCGCCGCAGAGCTGCGCGACTTCCTCTCCGCCAACGAGGTCGAGCTCAACGAGCTGCTGGGCAACCTCGTGACGACCGGCGAGATCGTGGAGGCCAACCTGCCCGGGTTCCGGCAGGTGCTGGTCGTCTACCCCTACGTCGTCGAGGGCGGCTTCACCGTCCTGAACAAGAACGCCTCCACTGGGGAGTACCGCGCCCACTTCGGCCTCATCATCACCACCGACGCGCACATGTGCCACGAGGGTTACGAAGGAACCAACCGGCGTCCCCCGCAGCAGACGCAGACCCAGCCGATGAACACCGACGCGCGCTGCACCGAGCCGCCGACAGCCAGCAACCCGCGCGGTGTGCAGAACTACCGCGCTCCGGTCGCCGCCTACGACCCCGACACCGGCGAGCTCACCTGGGCCGACGAGTCGGCGGCCGGGGGCCTGGACCTGGGTGCGGCACAGGCGCCCGCGCCGGGTAGCGTGGCGCCGCGAACCCTGGGGAAGGACTCGTGGAAGTGGCTGTTCCTGCAACCCCTGAGCGCGGCGCAGGAGTGACGGCGGACGACTCGACGCACACCTCGAGCACGTTCCGCAGAGGTGTGCTCGCCGTGCTGGTGGTGCTCAACGTCGGCGCGCTGGTCGCCCTGCTCGTCGTCGGCGGCCTCCGGATCGCCGACCGGGTCGGCGCCGAGCCGGCGCTGCAGTCCGACCGCGACGCGGTCATGGAGCAGGCGCGGGAGTTCATGACCCGGCTCAACACCTACGGCCCCGACCTGCTCGACGAGCAGCAGCAGATGCCCGACTACCGCGAGCAGATCGCCGAGCTGACCACCTCGAAGTTCGGTGCGGACTTCGAGGAGAGCGCACCGCTGGCCGAGGCCACCGTCGCGCAGGCCGGCGTGCAGCGCACCACGACCGTCTACTCCGCCGGTGTCGCCGCGCTGGACACCGACCGGGCCAGCGTGCTCGTCGCCGGCGAGTTCACCAACAGCTATCCCGCCGCGCCGACTGCCGGCAAGGCGGGGAGGAGCTCGGCGGAGGGCTCCCAGGACGGGTCGGCCAAAGACGGTGCCACCGAGGCGCCCGCGCCCGAGGACGGTGCAGAGGGCGGCGCAGAGGACGGTGCAGAGGACGGGGCAGAGGAGGGGGCAGCGGACCGGGTGGCCTCCGACCCGCAGCCCTACCGGGTGGTGGTGACCCTGGTGCGCAGCGACGGACAGTGGCTGGTCGACGCCTTCGAGCCGGTCGTCGGCACCGACGCCGAGGGGGAGGGCCAGTGAGGACGCAGGGCCCGACCTGGTACGACGTCCTCGGGGTCGACCCCGACGCCTCGACCGAGGAGATCCGGACCGCGTGGCGCACCGCCACGGCCGACCTCGACCCGACCGACCGCCGCTTCGCCTCGCTCAGCGAGGCCGCGGCGGTGCTCCTCGACCAGGAGCGGCGGGCGGCGTACGACCGGGACATCGCGCCGGAGGAGGATGCGCAGGGGGCCGCGGAGGACGCGCCGGCCGACGAGACCGGCGACGCGGCGGACACCGCAGGGGCCGAGACGCCGGCACGCCGGACCCGGGCGGTGCCGGCCTGGCAGCTGGTGGCGCTGGCGGTGACGGCGGTGCTGCTGGTGGCCGCGGCCACCCTGGTCGCCCGGATGCCACAGGCCGAGGAGGTGGTCGAGGCCTCGACGTCGTACGGCCCCAACCGGGTGGAGGAACCCGCGTCACAGGCGCAGGCCGCCGCTGAGCGAGCGGTCGTGCCGATCCTGTCCTACAACCACGCGACGCTGGACGCCGACCAGGCCGAGGCGCACCGCTACATGACCGACGACTACCGCGAGCAGGACTACGACCCGCTGTTCGAGGTGATCAGGGACAACGCTCCGGGCACGCAGACGGTCGTGGAGACCACGGTCGTCCACTCCGGTGTCGTGCGATGGGACCCCGACTCACCGGACCGGGCGCAGGTGCTGCTCTTCGTGGACCGCCCCACCACCAACGCCCAGAACACCGAGCCGCTCGTCTACCCCGACCAGGTCACCGTCACCATGCTCCGCCAGGGCGAGGAGTGGCTCGTCGACGACCTGCTGACCACACCCGTGGGGGAGTGAGCCGACCCGATCGACACCGGCGTGGCGCTTGACCGAGGCGGTCTGCCTGGCACATCATCATCGGCAGGTCTTCTCGGGAGCGGCCTCGTCTTGTCGCGCGCTCTGGCGTAGGGTATCGTGGCGCTTTGCGCCTGCCCTCAAATGCTCTCAGCCTGTCCGGTGGCTGATTTGTGGTGGGCAGCGCCATTCTCCACCAGCGAACCCTTACGAAGGATTCCTCTTGGCCGCGCGCAGCACCTCCGGTAGCAACCGTCGCATCTCGTTCGCAAAGATCCAGGAGCCTCTCGAGCTCCCCCAGCTCCTCTCCCTCCAGACTGCCAGCTTCGACTGGCTGATCGGCAACGACCGGTGGCAGGAGCAGGTCCAGTCCCGCCTCGACGCGGGTGAGGACGTCTCTACCAAGTCGGGCCTCGAGGAGATCTTCGAGGAGATCTCCCCGATCGAGGACTTCTCCGAGACGATGTCGCTCTCGTTCGAGAACCCCGTCTTTTACGACCCGAAGTACACCGTGGAGGAGTGCAAGGAGAAGGACTTCACCTACTCCGCCCCGCTCTACGTCTCCGCCGAGTTCACCAACAACGACACCGGTGAGATCAAGGGCCAGACCGTCTTCATGGGCGACTTCCCGCTCATGACCGACAAGGGCACCTTCATCATCAACGGCACCGAGCGTGTCGTCGTCTCGCAGCTGGTCCGCTCGCCGGGCGTCTACTTCGAGCGCACCGCCGACAAGACGTCCGACAAGGACATCTACACCGCCAAGCTCATCCCGAGCCGCGGCGCGTGGCTCGAGTTCGAGATCGACAAGCGCGACATGGTCGGCGTACGCCTCGACCGCAAGCGCAAGCAGAACGTCACGGTGCTGCTCAAGGCCCTCGGCTGGACCAACGAGCAGATCCGCGAGGAGTTCGGCGACTACGAGTCGATGATGCTGACCCTCGAGAAGGACCACACCGAGACCCAGCGCGACGCCCTGCTCGACATCTACCGCAAGCTCCGTCCCGGCGAGCCGCCGACGGAGGAGGCCGCGCAGACGCTGCTGAACAACTACTACTTCAACCCCAAGCGCTACGACCTCGCCAAGGTCGGCCGCTACAAGGTGAACAAGAAGCTCGGTCTCACCGAGGCCTTCGACCAGCAGACGCTGACCGTCGACGACATCGTCGCCGCGATCAAGTACATCGTCGCGCTGCACGACGGCCGCACCGAGCTCGAGATGCCGGCAGGCGCGGTCGACGTCCTCGCCGACGACATCGACCACTTCGGCAACCGTCGCGTGCGCAGCGTGGGTGAGCTCATCCAGAACCAGCTCCGCACCGGCCTCGCCCGGATGGAGCGTGTCGTCCGCGAGCGGATGACCACCCAGGACGTCGAGGCGATCACGCCGCAGTCGCTGATCAACATCCGCCCGGTCGTCGCGGCGCTGAAGGAGTTCTTCGGCACCTCGCAGTCCAGCCAGTTCATGGACCAGACCAACCCGATCTCGGGCCTGACGCACAAGCGTCGCCTCTCGGCCCTGGGCCCGGGTGGACTCTCCCGTGACCGCGCCGGCATGGAGGTCCGCGACGTCCACCCGTCGCACTACGGCCGGATGTGCCCGATCGAGACCCCTGAAGGTCCCAACATCGGTCTGATCGGCTCGCTGGCCTCCTTCGGCCGGATCAACCCGTTCGGCTTCGTCGAGACCCCCTACCGCAAGGTCGTCGACGGCCGGGTCACCGACCAGATCGACTACCTGACCGCCGACGACGAGGACAAGTTCGTCATCGCGCAGGCCAACGCGACCCTCGACGACGAGGGCCGCTTCGTCGACGAGCGCGTGCTGGTCCGCCAGCGCGACGGTGAGGTCTCCGAGATCCCGCCGGCCGAGGTCGACTACATGGACGTCTCGCCGCGCCAGATGGTGTCGGTCGCGACCGCGCTGATCCCGTTCCTCGAGCACGACGACGCCAACCGTGCGCTCATGGGCGCCAACATGCAGCGCCAGGCCGTCCCGCTCATCAAGAGCGACAGCCCGATCGTCGGCACCGGCATCGAGTACCGCGCCGCGGTCGACGCCGGTGACGTCGTCACCGCCACGAAGGCCGGCGTGGTCAAGGAGGTGACCGCCGACGCCATCGAGACGATGAACGACGACGGCACCTACACCACCTACAAGCTGGCCAAGTTCAAGCGCTCCAACCAGGGCACCTGCATCAACCAGCGCCCGCTGGTGGCCGAGGGTGACCGGCTCGAGGTCGGCAGCCCGATCGCCGACGGTCCGTGCACCGACGACGCCGAGATGGCGCTGGGCACCAACCTGCTCGTGGCGTTCATGCCCTGGCAGGGTCACAACTACGAGGACGCGATCATCCTCAGCCAGCGCCTGGTGCAGGAGGACGTCCTCACCTCGATCCACATCGAGGAGCACGAGGTCGACGCCCGCGACACCAAGCTGGGTCCGGAGGAGATCACCCGGGACATCCCGAACGTCTCCGAGGAGATGCTGGCCGACCTCGACGAGCGCGGCATCATCCGCATCGGCGCCGAGGTCACCACCGGCGACATCCTGGTCGGCAAGGTCACCCCGAAGGGCGAGACCGAGCTGACCCCGGAGGAGCGCCTGCTCCGCGCGATCTTCGGTGAGAAGGCCCGCGAGGTCCGCGACACCTCGATGAAGGTGCCGCACGGTGAGTCCGGCACGGTCATCGGCGTCCGCGTCTTCGACCGCGAGGAGGGCGACGAGCTGCCCCCGGGCGTCAACCAGCTGGTCCGCGTCTACGTCGCCCAGAAGCGCAAGATCTCGGTGGGCGACAAGCTCGCCGGTCGCCACGGCAACAAGGGTGTCATCGCGAAGATCCTGCCGATCGAGGACATGCCGTTCATGGAGGACGGCACCCCGGTCGACGTGATCCTCAACCCGCTGGGCGTTCCGCGCCGGATGAACATC
Organism: Nocardioides sp.; assembly: GCA_031177735.1. GTDB lineage: Bacteria > Actinomycetota > Actinomycetes > Propionibacteriales > Nocardioidaceae > Nocardioides. Next base: position 4,408 of record JAPSKJ010000006.1, on the reverse strand, counting down.
GGCCAGATCCTCGAGCTCCACCTGGGCTGGCTCGGCAAGCAGGGCTGGGACCTCAACCTGTCCGGTGACCCCGAGAGCAGCGACTGGAAGCAGCGCCTGATCAAGATCCACGCGGACAAGGCCGAGCCGAACACCAAGCTCGCCACCCCCGTCTTCGACGGCGCCCGCGAGGACGAGATCACCGGCCTGCTCGGGTCGACCCTCCCCAACCGCGACGGCATCCGCCTGGTCGGCGAGGACGGCAAGGCCAGCCTGTTCGACGGTCGCTCCGGCGAGCCGTTCCCGGAGCCGGTGGCCGTCGGCTACATGTACATCCTCAAGCTGCACCACCTCGTGGACGACAAGATCCACGCGCGCAGCACCGGCCCCTACTCGATGATCACGCAGCAGCCGCTGGGCGGTAAGGCCCAGTTCGGTGGCCAGCGGTTCGGTGAGATGGAGGTCTGGGCGATGGAGGCCTACGGCGCCGCCTACGCCCTGCAGGAGCTGCTCACGATCAAGTCCGACGACGTGCCCGGTCGCGTCAAGGTCTACGAGGCGATCGTCAAGGGCGAGAACATCCCCGACTCGGGCATCCCGGAGTCGTTCAAGGTCCTCGTCAAGGAGATGCAGTCGCTGTGCCTGAACGTCGAGGTGCTGAGCCAGGACGGCTCGTCGATCGAGCTGCGTGACGCGGAGGAGGACGTCTTCCGCGCCGCCGAGGAGCTCGGCATCGACCTGTCGCGCCGCGAGCCCAGCTCGGTCGAAGAAGTCTGAGCACGTACGCCGGCGGGCGACCCGCCCGCCGGCGTACCGCCTCAGTCCCAGCTTTCAACTCTTCAAGAACTAACGAAGGAACTGCAGCCATCGTGCTCGACGTGAACTTCTTCGACCAGCTTCGGATCGGCCTGGCCACCGCGGATGACATCCGCACGTGGAGCCACGGCGAGGTCAAGAAGCCGGAGACCATCAACTACCGCACGCTCAAGCCCGAGCGTGACGGCCTCTTCTGCGAGAAGATCTTCGGTCCCACCCGGGACTGGGAGTGCTACTGCGGCAAGTACAAGCGCGTGCGCTTCAAGGGCATCATCTGCGAGCGCTGCGGCGTCGAGGTGACCCGCTCGAAGGTCCGCCGTGAGCGGATGGGCCACATCGAGCTCGCCGCCCCGGTCACCCACATCTGGTACTTCAAGGGCGTCCCGTCGCGCCTGGGCTACCTGCTCGACCTGGCCCCGAAGGACCTCGAGAAGGTCATCTACTTCGCGGCCTACATGATCACCTCCGTCGACGAGGACGCGCGCCACCGCGACCTCTCCTCGCTGGAGAACAAGGTCGGGCTCGAGCGGGAGCGCCTCGAGAAGCGGCGCGACAGCGCCCTCGAGGAGCGCGCCAAGAAGCTCGAGGAGGACCTGGCAGCGCTGGAGTCCGAGGGTGCCAAGGCCGACGCCAAGCGCAAGGTCAAGGACGGCGCCGAGCGGGAGATGAAGCAGATCCGCGACCGCGCGGACCGCGAGCTCGCCCGCCTCGAGGAGGTCTGGGACACCTTCAAGAACCTGAAGGTCCAGGACCTCATGGGCGACGAGCTGCTCTACCGCGAGATGAAGAACTGGTTCGGCAAGTACTTCGAGGGCCACATGGGCGCCACGGCGATCCAGAAGCGCCTCGAGACCTTCGACATCGAGGCCGAGGTCGAGTCGCTGCGCGAGACCATCGCGACCGGCAAGGGCCAGCGCAAGGTCCGCGCGCTCAAGCGGCTCAAGGTCGTCGACGCGTTCCGCAAGACCGGCAACAGCCCGCTCGGCATGGTGCTCGACGCCGTGCCGGTCATCCCGCCGGACCTCCGCCCGATGGTGCAGCTCGACGGTGGCCGCTTCGCGACCTCCGACCTCAACGACCTGTACCGCCGCGTGATCAACCGCAACAACCGCCTCAAGCGACTGCTCGACCTCGGCGCTCCCGAGATCATCGTCAACAACGAGAAGCGGATGCTGCAGGAGGCCGTCGACTCGCTGTTCGACAACGGCCGCCGCGGTCGCCCCGTCACCGGCCCGGGCAACCGGCCGCTGAAGTCGCTCTCCGACATGCTCAAGGGCAAGCAGGGTCGCTTCCGCCAGAACCTGCTCGGCAAGCGCGTCGACTACTCCGGTCGCTCGGTCATCGTGTCGGGTCCGCAGCTGAAGCTGCACCAGTGCGGTCTGCCGAAGCAGATGGCGCTGGAGCTGTTCAAGCCGTTCGTCATGAAGCGGCTGGTCGACCTCTCGCACGCGCAGAACATCAAGTCCGCCAAGCGGATGGTCGAGCGTGCGCGTCCGGTCGTGTGGGACGTCCTCGAAGAGGTCATCACCGAGCACCCCGTGCTGCTCAACCGCGCGCCCACGCTGCACCGTCTCGGCATCCAGGCGTTCGAGCCGCAGCTGATCGAGGGCAAGGCCATCCAGCTCCACCCGCTGGTGTGTGGCGCCTTCAACGCCGACTTCGACGGTGACCAGATGGCGGTGCACCTGCCGCTGTCGGCCGAGGCGCAGGCCGAGGCACGGATCCTGATGCTGTCGACCAACAACATCCTCAAGCCGTCCGACGGCCGTCCGGTGACGATGCCGTCGCAGGACATGATCATCGGCCTGTTCTTCCTGACCACCGACCGCGCGGGCGAGCCCGGCGAGGGCCGTGTGTTCGGGTCGCCGGCCGAGGCGATCATGGCCTTCGACCGGGGCGAGATCACGCTGCAGAGCGCGGTGAAGATCCGGCTCGACGACATCGTCCCGCCGACCGACTGGGAGGCCCCGGAGGGCTGGACCGAGGGCGACCCGATCCTCCTCGAGACGACCCTGGGCCGCACCTACTTCAACGACTGCCTCCCGGCGGACTACCCGTTCGTCAACTACGAGGTGGGCAAGAAGCAGCTCGGTGCGATCGTCAACGACCTGGCCGAGCGCTACTCCAAGGTGCAGGTCGCGGCCTCGCTGGACGCCCTGAAGGACAACGGCTTCCACTGGGCGACCCGCTCGGGCGTCACCGTCTCGATCGACGACGTCACCACGCCGTCGGACAAGGCGGAGATCCTCTCCAAGTTCGAGGCCGACGCCGCGAAGGTGCAGAAGCAGTACGAGCGCGGCCTGGTCACCGACGAGGAGCGCCGTCAGGAGCTCGTCGAGATCTGGACCGAGGCGTCGAAGAAGGTCGGCGACGCGATGGAGAAGGCCTTCGACAAGCGCAACCCGATCTTCATGCAGGTGATCTCGGGTGCCTCCGGTAACTTCAACCAGATCCGCCAGGTCGGCGCCATGCGTGGCCTCGTGGCCAACCCCAAGGGCGAGATCATCCCGCGGCCGATCAAGGCCAACTTCCGCGAGGGTCTCTCCGTGCTCGAGTACTTCATCTCGACCCACGGTGCCCGCAAGGGTCTGGCCGACACCGCGCTGCGGACCGCCGACTCGGGCTACCTGACCCGTCGTCTGGTCGACGTCTCGCAGGACGTCATCATCCGTGAGGACGACTGCGGCACCGAGCGCGGCCTGCCGAAGGTCATCGGTGAGCGGGTCGGCGACACGGTGGTCAAGCACGAGAACGCCGAGACCGCGGCGTACGCCCGCACCGCCGCCGAGGAGATCGTCCACCCGACGACCGGCGAGGTGCTGGCGGCTGCCGGCGAGGACCTCGGTGACGTCAAGATCGCCGAGCTCATCGAGGCCGGCATCACCGAGGTCAAGGTCCGCTCCGTGCTGACCTGCGAGGCCAAGACCGGCACGTGCGCGAAGTGCTACGGCCGCTCGCTGGCCACCGGCAAGCTCGTCGACATCGGCGAGGCCGTCGGCATCATCGCGGCGCAGTCGATCGGTGAGCCCGGCACGCAGCTGACCATGCGTACCTTCCACACCGGTGGTGTGGCCTCGGCTGACGACATCACGCAGGGTCTTCCCCGCGTCGTGGAGCTCTTCGAGGCCCGCACCCCCAAGGGCGTCACCCCCATCTCGGAGGTGGCCGGTCGCGTGGAGATCGAGGAGACCGACAAGGCCCGCAAGGTGCTGGTCACCCCCGACGACGGCTCGGAGGTCAAGGAGTACGTCGTCTCGCGGCGCTCCCGCCTCAAGGTCGCCGACGGCGACCACATCGGGGTCGGCCAGGCCCTCACGGTCGGTACTCCCGACCCGAAGGAGGTCCTCCGGATCCTCGGTGTCCGCCGCACGCAGCAGCACCTCGTCGACGAGGTCCAGCAGGTCTACCGGTCGCAGGGTGTGTCGATCCACGACAAGCACATCGAGATCATCGTGCGGCAGATGCTGCGCCGGATCACCGTGCTGGAGTCGGGTGAGACCAACCTGCTGCCCTCCGACCTGGTCGACCGGGCGCTCTTCGAGGAGGAGAACCGCCGCGTGGTCTCCGAGGGCGGCAAGCCGGCCTCGGGTCGTCCGGAGCTGATGGGTATCAC
>JAPSKJ010000159.1 GCA_031177735.1 Nocardioides sp. | reverse complement strand
GCGTCCGCCTTGACCCGCTGAAGCGTCTCCTCCATCCCCTCGCGCAGCTCCGCGACGAAGGGCTCCTGCCCGCCGAGCGCGACCTTGGTGAGCGCCTTGGACAGCAGCGAGATCCCGCGCGGGGTCTCCCGACGCTGGGTCAGCCGGGTGCCGCCATCGGCCGTCGGCTCGAGCTGGAACGACCAGATCGTGTTGTTCTCCAGGATCTGGAACGCGAAGTCGCTGTGCGGGGTGAACCGGACGACCTTGGCGTTGGTGGGCCAGTGCTTCCAGCCGTGGTGGTTGATGTTCACGAAGCGCGTGCCGAGCCGGACCGGGCCGCCCAGCACGAACGACTTCACCACCTGCGGGCTCCACTCGGCCATCCGGGTGACATCGGTGATCAGCGCCCAGACCTGTGCGGGCGACGCTGTGATGTCGATGGTCGCCTGCAGCTCGCTGCTGTGGTCGGTAACGGTCATGGCCGAAACCTACCGGCGAGTCACATGCGAGGGAAGGCATGCAGTGGGGGCAGTACGACGCCTCACGCGCGTGCGGCCCACCACTCCCGCAAACGCGCCTCGGCCTCCGCCTCCGACAGCACGCCCTCGTCGATGCGCAGCTCGAGCAGGTACTTGTAGGCCTCGCCGACGTCGCGACCCGGCTTCAGGCCGAGGATCGCCATGATCTGGTTGCCGTCGAGGGCGGGCCGCATGGCGGCCAGCTCCTCCTCCTCCGACAACCGCTCGATCCGCTCCTCGAGCGCGTCGTAGGTGCGGGCGAGCCGCTCGGCCTTGCGCTTGTTGCGCGTGGTGCAGTCGGCGCGGGTCAGCACGTGCAGCCGCTCGAGCTGGTCACCGGCGTCGCGGACGTAGCGGCGCACCGCGGAGTCGGTCCACTCTCCCGACCCGTAACCGTGGAAGCGCAGGTGCAGCTCGACGAGCCGGCACACCGCGTCGGTCTCGTCGTTGGAGAACTTCAACGCCTTCATCCGCTTGCGGGTCAGCTTGGCGCCCACCACGTCGTGGTGGTGGAAGGTCACCGTGCCGTCGTCGAGGAAGCGGCGGGTCCTCGGCTTCCCCACGTCGTGCATGAGCGCGGCGAACCGCGCGACGAAGTCGGGACCGTCGCCCGGCAGCCTCGACTCGAGCTCGATCGCCTGCTCCAGCACGGTGAGGGTGTGCTGGTAGACGTCCTTGTGCCGGTGGTGCTCATCGCGCTCGAGGACGAGGGCGGACAGCTCGGGCAGCACCCGGTCGGCGAGCCCGGTGTCGACGAGCAGGGTCAGTCCGCGGCGGGGGTGCGGCGCGCAGATCAGCTTCACCAGCTCGTCCCGGACCCGCTCGGCGGAGATGATCTCGATCCGGTCGGCCATCGCTGTCATCGCCGCGACGACCTCGGGAGCGACGTCGAAGCCGAGCTGGGCGGCGAACCGCGCGGCCCGCATCATCCGGAGCGGGTCGTCGGAGAACGACGCCTCCGCAGTGCCCGGGGTGCGGATCAGCCGGTGCGCCAGATCCACCACGCCGCCGTACGGATCCTCGACCTGTCGGCCCGGCACGCGCACCGCCATGGCGTTGACGGTGAAGTCGCGGCGGCCGAGGTCGCCCGCGAGACTGTCACCGAAGTCGACGTCGGGCTTGCGGGACGTGGGGTCGTAGACCTCCGAGCGGTAGGTGGTCACCTCGACCTGCCACGGGCCCTTGCGGCAACCGATGGTGCCGAAGGCGCGACCCACGTCCCAGGTCGCCTCGCCCCACTTCTTCAGGATCGCCTCGGTGTCGTCCGGACGCGCAGAGGTGGTGAAGTCGAGGTCGTTGTGGCGACGCCCCAGCATCGCGTCGCGGACCGGGCCACCGACCAGGGCCAGCTCGTGGCCAGCCGCCTCGAAGAGAGCGCCGAGCTCGTCGATGACGGGGGCGATCCGGTCCAGCTCGGCGGTCACCGAGCGCTGCACCTCGGCGATCGAGAGCGGGGGCGGCTGGGCGTCGGACACGGGGAGCGAGTCTAGGAGGACTCGGCGCCGCGACGGATATCGTGGGCCGCATGCCGTTTCCCGCTCCGCTGTCGCGCGCCCTCGTGGCGGCAGCCGGCGGAGTCCTCGGCCTCGGGCTGATCACTCCCGTCCCCGGGCATGCCACCGATCTCGCCAAGCGCGCACCCGACGACGCTCCGCTGTCGGTCACGATCGACTCGATGACGCCCGGCTCCGTCCCGCGCAAGGGTCGGATCAAGGTCTCCGGCACGGTCACCAACACCGACGACACCACCTGGACCGACATCAACCTGTACTCGTTCCTCGGCCCCACGGTGCCCGGCAGCGGGGTGGCGACGCCGATGACGACGCCCGAGGAGCTCGCCACCGCCGCCGCCTCGGCCACCAGCGACTTCGTCGGCGAGCGGATCCTGGTGCCCGGTGACTACTCGACCGTGACGCAGCTGCAGCCGGGCGAGTCCGCGCCCTACTCGTTCAGCGTCCCGAAGAACGACCTCCCGGCCCTCGCCGGCGAGGGCGTCTACTGGTTCGGCGTGCACGCACTCGGCTCGAGCGAGGACGGTCGCGACGAGCTTGCCGATGGCCGCGCCCGCACGTTCTTGCCGATGCTCTCCCCTCGCCGCGACCGCGAGCCGGTGCGCGCCGCCCTGGTGCTTCCGATCCGCAAGCGGGTGCTCCGCCAGCCGGACGGGTCGATCGCCGACGTCGAGTCCTGGATCCGGGCGCTCTCCGCCGGCGGACGTCTCGCCGACATGGTCGAGCTGGGCGCCGCCAGCGGAGGTCTCGCGACCTGGCTGGTCGACCCGGCCGTCATCGACGCGGCCCACGCCCTGGCCGCCGGCAACCCCCCACGGTCCATCGGACCGACCATCGACCCCGAGGCGCCGGCCGACGACGAGCAGCCGTCACCCACCCCGGTGCCGACTCCGGAGGCGGACGCCGACGGCAGCCGGGACCGGGAGCCCACGGAGGAGGAGGTGGCCGCCGCGGAGGCGGCCTCCCGGTGGTTGGCCGGCTGGGAGCAGGCGGTGGCGAGCGGTGAGGTGCTCGCTCTGCCCTACGGCGACATCGACCTCGACGCGGCGGCAGCGCACGCGCCGGACCTGTACGACGCCGCGCGGGAGCGCAGCGAGGAGGCATTCGCCTCGTGGGGGATCGCAGCCGACCCGGTCGACGCGCCTTACCGCGGTTTCGCCGACGATGACGCCATCGCACTCGGTGGTCCGGAGGTGCCCGTGCTGCTCTCCGACCGCGCCTTCCCGGGTGCCGACCTGGGCGAGGACCTGCTGCCGGACGACCTCGACACCAGCGAGTCACCGTTGGAGCCCCCGGCCGCGGACTCCACCTCGCCGTCGATCGAGGAGATCCCCGAGACCGGAGAGGCCATCGACCTGACGAGCATCCCGGCTGTGGCCCAGGCCGCCGGGCGCCGGCTGCTGCTGGCCACCTCCGGCGCCGCGGACGGAGGACCGGAGCCCGGCGACGTGCTGTCCGCCGTACCCCTGCGCCAGCGGATCCTGGCCGAGGCCGCCGTGCGTGCACTCGCCGGCGAGCGCACGCTCCTGGTGGCGATGGGGCCGACCTGGAACCCCTCCGGCTCCCCCACCGAGTTCTTCACCGGTCTCGACACCTCCTGGCTCACCTTGTCGGGATTGAGCGCCACCACCGCCATCGAGCCGGCCGTCGACGTCTCCGCGGAGCAGCTGCAGAGACCGCTGACCGAACAGCCGCTCGGCGAGACCGCCGTCACGGCCACCGAGCAGCTCATCGCGGTCGGCCGGTCCCTCCAACGCGTGCTCACCCGCAACGACCAGGTCGGCGGTCAGGTCGAGAAGGAGGCGCTGGCCAACGCGGCCTACACCGCCCGCGGGGGCACCGGTGCGGCGGCGCTCCTGTCCCGCTCCTTCATCCAGCGCCAGCTCGACCGCATCCGGATCGAGTCGGCGCCTCGGGTGACGCTGTCCAGTGAGCGCGGCCGGTTCTCCGCCACCGTGGTCAACGACCTCAACCAGCCCGTCACCGTTCGCCTCGAGGCGCGCACCGACGGCGGCCTCCGGATCGAGGGCCCCGAAGAGATCCTGGTCGCCCCCAACAGCCGCGCCTCGGTCACGTTGAGTGCGCAGGCCGGCCGCAACGGTGTCCACGACGTCACGCTCGCGCTCACCGACAGCGACGGACGCCCGCTCGGCTCCACCGCGTCGGTGCCGGTCCGGGTCGGGCAGGTCAGCGACATCATCTGGCTCTTCCTGGCGACCGGCGGCGCGCTCCTCTTCGGTGCGATCGGGGTGCGCCTGTTCCGGCGCGTCCGTGCCGCTCGCCACCCGGAGGGCGCGGTCGACGGGGCTGACCCGGCCGGTGCCGGCTCATCCCGGCACGCCGAGCCGCCGGTGCCGGCGCCGTGAGCGCCACCGACGAGCACCGCGCCGTCCTCGGCTCGAGTGCGGTGATGGCGGCCGGCACGGCCGTGTCGCGGTTCAGCGGCTACCTGCGCTCGATCCTCCTCGCCGCCGCGCTGGGCAACCTGCTGCACGCGGACGTGTTCAACATCGCCAACACCATCCCGAACATGCTCTACATCCTGCTCGCGGGTGGTGTCGTCAACGCCGTGCTGGTGCCCCAGCTGGTCCGCTCGGCCAAGAGCGACCCCGACGGCGGGCAGGCCTACACCAGCCGGATCATCACCCTGGCCGGCCTGTTCCTCGGCACCGTCACGGTGGCGCTGGTCGTCACCGCGCCGTGGGTGATGGAGCTGTTCCTCTCCGACCGCTGGCCGGCCGAGGCGAAGGAGTCGGCCGTCGACTTCGCCCGGCTGTGCCTGCCGCAGGTCTTCTTCTACGGCATGTTCGTCCTGGTCGGGCAGGTCCTCAACGCTCGTGGTCGCTTCGGGCCGATGATGTGGGCGCCGATCGCGAACAACCTCATCTCGATCGCGGTGCTGGTGACCTACCTGGTCGTCTTCGGCGCCGACGATCCCACCACGCCCGGTTATGCCGCTGGTCAGGAGCTGCTCCTCGGTCTCGGCTCGACGCTGGGCATCGCGGTCCAGCTGCTGGTGCTGCTTCCCTACCTCCGCGCCGCCGGGGTCTCCCTCCGTCCGCGGTTCGACTTCCGCGACGCCGGCCTGGCGCACACCCTCCGGCTGGGCGTGTGGACGGTGCTCTTCGTGGTGGTCAACCAGGCGGCGTACACCGTGGTGGTGCGGCTGGCATCGACCGGAACGGCCGACGGGAGCCCGGAGGGCACCGGCTACTCCGTCTACTCCTCGGTCTTCCTCATCATGATGGTGCCGCACGCGATCATCACCGTCTCGCTCGCGACCGCGATCCTCCCGCGCCTGTCCGGCCTGGCCGCCGATCACGACGCCCGCGGTATGACCACCACCCTCACCGCCACCCTGCGCACGGCGCTGGCCGTGGTGGTGCCGTTCGCCGCGCTGCTCCCGCTGATCGCCAACGCGCTCGCCCACGTGCTGTGGGGCTACGGCTCCGCCGCCCCGACCGTGCGCAACTACGTCGACTCGCTCGCGCTCTTCGGCCCCGGCCTGGTCGTCTTCACCGTGCACTACCTGATGCTGCGCGGGTTCTACGCCCTGGAGCAGAACCGCACCGTCTTCTGGATCCAGTGCGCGGTCGCCGGCACCAACATCGTCGCCGCGCTGGTCCTCGTCGAGGCGGCCAACGACCACAACACCGCACCGGCGCTCGTGGTCGCCTACACCGCGGCGTACGCCGTCGGCGCC
>JAPSKJ010000158.1 GCA_031177735.1 Nocardioides sp. | reverse complement strand
GCGACCACGGTCGAGGTCGCACCGCCGTCGTCGAGCTCACGCGCGGTGCACAGGGCACCGGCCGGCGCGTCCAGCGTCTCGGTGTCGTTGCCGGTCAGCTGCACGGTCGTCGGGAACCCGGTGACCGGGGAGCCGCCGAAGGTGCACAGCACCTCGACGGGGTACGTCGTCTGCTGGCCGTACGCCGCCGCGGCACCGGTCACCGCCTTGGTGACGGTCAGCGGCACCAGCGGGAACGCGTTGGTGATCCGCACCGCCGAGACCGCCGTCTGGGTGCCGAGCTGCGGGGTGATGGTGACGACCGCCGGGTCGTTCTCCGGGTGGTCGCTGACCCCGCCTTGGGCGTCGGTCTCCCAGACCTCGCAGCGCGCGCCGGCCGGGATGCCGGTGACGTCCTCGGACTCACCGTCGCGCAGGGTCAGGGTGCCCTCGGCGACGGTCTGGCGCGGGTTGCCGACCGGGTCGATGGTGCAGGAGTAGGCGAACCGGAACTCCAAGCCGCTCACCGGCAGACCACCCGGGTTGTCGGTCACCTGCTTGGACACTCGGAGCGTGCCGTAGGCCAGCGCCACACCGACCTGGATCGGCTCGGTGGGCGGCAGCGTCCGGGTGGACCCGTCACCGCGTCGGGTGGTCTCGGCGTGGCCGAAGGAGTTCCACGCGATGGTCGGGTCGGCGACCCGGGTCACGTCGAGCGGGGTGTCCATCGAGAAGGCGATCGCCACCCCGGCACCCGGAGCCAGCGGGGTGTCCCAGCGGACCCGCATCTGGGCGCCGACCGCGTCGGGCCCGAACGGCGCCGACCAGCTGCCGCCGGCGCAGGTGTCGGTCATGGACAGGTCGCTGGTGCACAGCGGCTCGCTGGCGGCGTACGTCGTCGTCAGCGCGCCGGCGCCGATCAGCTGCGGCTCCGTGGCGAGTCGCGGACGCGCGTCCCACTGGGTGCCGCGGTCGGTCCGGCTCAGCACGACGCCCTTGTCGCCGACCACGGGGAACCGGTCGATCACCCGCATGCTCGTCGCCGGCTCGGTGCCGGCGTTGACGAAGGTGAGCAGGTAGTCGTAGCGGTCGCCGGGGTTGACCAGCGCGACGCACGGGAAGGCGGTGTAGGTGCGGCCCGCCTCGGTGCGTGCCGGGCACGCCGGGTCACCGACGGGCACGGTGCGCAGGTTGCGGTTGTCCCACCAGCCCAGCGTGTCGGTGCCGGCCACCCACTTGCGCGCCTGGAAGGCGGCGCCGGCCTTGGTCGTGACCACGGCCGTGTCGGTGCACCAGGTGCCGCCGCCGAAGGGACCGGCGTCGGTGCCGCTGCCCGGCGCGCAGGTGAGGCCGGTCGCCGAGGACGTCGCCCCCATCAGGTTGGTGTTGAGCTGGCCCTCGACCACGCCGGGGGAGAGCATCATCTGGACCTGCAGCGTCAGGGTCGCACCCGGGCGCATCATCCACGAGGGGCCGAACTCCCAGCGCAGGCCGGTGACCCGCCCGTCGGTCCGGATGGCGGTGAACGTCGGTGCCGGCACCGGCTCGGTGCCGGCAGGCACCTGGGTGTTGACCAGCTTGTAGGGCTGGCCGCCGTCGCCGGCGAACGTCTCGTCGAAGGTGAGGCCGGCCGGGATCTGGTCCTCGACCACCAGCGCGGGCAGGTTCGAGGTGCCGGTGTTGGTCACCTTCAGCTCGAAGGGTGCGACCTCGCCGGGTGCGATGGAGCTGTTCGGGTCCTTCTGCACCGCGAGCTGGGGCGCGCCGGAGACGAAGGCGAGCGTCGACTCGACCGGCGCGATGGGACGCAGGGTGGTGGGCGCCTCCAGCCGGGTCTCGTAGCCACCGCTGGCCGTGTCGGTCAGGGTGACGCGCCCGACCGGCTGACCGTCGGAGCGACGGGACTGCCGCGGGTGCACGTCGAGCACCACCTTGCCGGTGCACGCGTCGGGGGTAGGAGCTCCCTCGCAGGGGCGCAGCGCGTAGCCGCCGGCACTGTTGGTGAAGGTGGCGCGGACGCCGATCACCTCATCCGGTGCGACGCCGCTGGGGAGCTCCCACGGAGCGGAGCCATCGGGCGTGCCGGTGACCCAGCCGTCGGCGGTCAGGGCGTCGAGCTGGACCCGGTTGGCGCCGACGGGGAACTGGACGCTGCTGACCTGGCCGAAGTCGACCGAGTCCCAGAAGTCGCGCACGGCGCTCGGTGCGCTGGGGTCGAGGTCCTCGTCGGTGAGCACCATCCGGGTCGCGCTCACGTTGCCGGTGTTGGCGATCGTGAGCGTCACCTTGGCGGTCTGCTTCGGTACGCCGGGGACCTGCTCGGGCAGCGTGCTCGGCTCGATCCGCTTGTTGATGACGGCGCCGCCGTTGGCGGGACCGGTCTGCACCCCGGCCGAGCAGACGTCGCCGGCGAAGCCGACCCAGTCCTGGGCGCCCGACTGGAAGCAGTTGTCCAGGGTGCGCCCGTCCGGGATCCCCTCGCGGCGCTGCACGGTCAGCCGCAGGTCGACCCGCTTGGTGGGGTCGAGCTCGTCGAGGACCCGCACCCGCACGCCGGTCGCCCGGGTGAGCAGTGCGGTGTTCCCGGCGGCGTAGGCGACCCAGTCGCCGGCGTCGGGGTCGTAGACCTCCAGCGCGGTCCGCAGGCCGGCCGGGTCGGAGCTGACCCCGGCGGAGACGAGCCGGACGATGTCGAAGGGGTTGTTGTCGGTCCGGGGCGCGCCGCTGGCGTCCACCGGCGGGTCGGACAGGATCGCACCCACGAGCGGCACGTTGCCGTTGTTGCTCAGCCGCAGGCTGAAGTCGATCGGCTGGCCCTCCGGCAGGGAGGTCTGGCTGACGTTCTTGGTGCCCGTCCCGGAGACGCGGCGCTGCTCGACCTGGAGGGTGGCGCAGGTGCTGCCGCTGGCGGTGCCGGTGCTGCTCGACGTGTCGGCCCGGGCTTCCCAGCCCGCGCAGTTCGGCACGCCGGCGGAAGCGCCACCCGGGAGGTCGGCGGCGTCGACGGTGTCGTTCAGGGTGCCGTGGACGTCGAGGAACGCGGTGGCGCCCTCCGCGATCGAGGGCGACCCCTCGGCGTCGACGCCCGTGTAGGTCACCGTCAGGCCGGTCACCCGGCGGCCGGGGCTGGTGACGTCGATGGTCGCGGTCGCCGTCTGGTCGAAGGTCCGCGGCAAGCCGCTGTCGTAGGTGACGACGAGCTGGGCCGACGTGGCACCCGAGGGGAAGCGCAGCCGCGCCGTCGTCACGTCGAGGGCGTCGAACTCGACGTTTGCGGGGTCGGCGCCGGCGTCCGGCTCGGTGATGATGATCGTGCGGAGCGGGAACGGCGAGTTGTTCTTGGCCTGCACGGTCGCGGTCACCGGCGAGTGCTCGCCGACGACGGCGTACTCGCCGGTCTCCTTGGTCCAGTCGCCGTCGGTGTCGGCGAAGAACTGCTTGGACGCTCCGATCAGGACGGTGTCCGGGAGGATGTCGAAGGTGTCGCAGGCCGGGTCGCCGGACGTGGCCGCGCCCAGGTCGTCGACGGCGCCGGGCACGGCGCAGTTCTGGACGGTCTGCCGGGTGGTGGGCTTGAGGTCCGCGCCGGTGCTGCGGATCGTGTCGCGCAGCCGGAGGTCGGCTTCGACCGCGCCGCCGGTGCTGTCGAAGGGCAGCGGGTCACCCTGGGAGTCGGTGAACACGACCCGGAAGCCGGTGACCGTCGCCGGCGTCGGGACGGTGAAGTCGCCGGGGGAGGTGCGGGTGTCCACGGTGGTGTAGTCGCCGGCAGCGCACTGCCCGACCGCGTCGCGGCACACCTGCAGCTCGGCGGTGTCGGCGCCGGCCGGCAGCCGGGTCAGCGCGAGGGCGGTGAGGTCGAAGCGGTCGAAGGTCGCGGCGGCGTCGTCGGTGACCGAGAGCTCCTCGATGATCGGGCCTCCGGTGGAGCCGTTGCGCACGCCGATGACGACGGTGGTGTCCTCGCCGCTGCCGGCGATGGCCGCACCGTCCCTCCACGTCTTGGTGGCGACGGGGCGCACCACGCGCGGGACGTCGACCTCGACGGTGGTCGTGCTCGAGCTCGGCTCGGCGTTGTCGGCCACCGTGGTCGCGGTGTTGGGGATCTGGGCGCCGTCGAGCAGGTCGGTGTCGGCGGGCAGCCGGACCCCGATCTCGATGACGCGGGTGGCGCCGTCGTTGAGGCCGAGCTCGCCCGGGGGCGACTGGAGCGCCTCGGTGAACGCGATGGTCAGCTCGCGGGTGGCGGCGTCGAAGTCGACGCTGCGGCCGCCGGTCGCCGACGGCAGCGAGGTGATGTCGAGGCTCTCGGGCAGCACGTCGACCAGCGACTGGTTGACGCAGCCCACGGTCAGCCCGGAGCACTGCACCGTGATGATGTACTTGAACTCGGTGCCGGGCTGCAGCGGCTTCGCGCCGAGGTCGGTCTCCTTGATGACCTTGACCTCGGAGGAGGCGACCGCCTGCGCCGCGGCGGGCGCCGAGCGCTGCTGCGGCACGACCTGCGTGCCGGACGGCCCACCGGTCTCGGCCTCGTCGCTCGGCGTCGAGCCGGTGGGCGAAGGCGTCCCCGTCGGGTCCGCCGCGGGCGTCGGGTTCGCCGACGCGCTCGGACCGGTCGGGCTGGTCGGGCTGGTCGGGTCGGAGGCGGCGTACGCCGCTCCGCCGGTGGTGAGCACGAGCATGGCCGTCGCGAGCGCGATCGCGCGCCTTCGGCCCTGGCCCCGCTTCCAGGCTGCAGGTATCAAGTTTTTATCCCCATGTGTGTCTCGGCCGCCGGGCAGGTCGCCCGGGGGCCGCGATGGACGCTACCTCCTCGTAGACGCTGGGGCAGGCGAATCCATGACGCCGGCCGGCCGATCTCCCCACCGGTGGTCTAGCCAGGTAGCGCGGTCCGTCGCTCGGCCCTCAGACGTCGCGGAAGTCGGCGAAGAGGGCGGCGTGGTCGGACGCCGCCTGCTCCTCGCTCTCCAGCGTCGGGAAGATCTCCCACGGATCCTTGGTGCGGCTGCCGCGCCACACCCCCTTGCGGAAGACGCCGCCGCCGGCCTGGCGCTCCCGCAGCGCGGGGGAGAGCAGGAGGTAGTCGATCTTGTCGGCCTCGTTGCCCGAGCCGTAGGTGCCGCGGCGGTGGTTCCAGTCGAAGGCCGGGTGCTCGCTGGCGTCGCGCAGCCCGCGCACGCCCAGCAGGGGCGCGAGCGACTCGCTGGCCGGGTCGTCGTTGAGGTCGCCGCAGACGGCGACGTACTCGATGCCCTCAGCGCGGAGGCCGCGGTAGATCTCCGCGACCCGCACCGCCTGTCGGCGGCGGCGCTGCGCGCCGAGCGGGTCGCCGGGGGAGCCGTAGCCCTTGGACTTGAAGTGGTTGGCCAGCACGACGAGCCGCGCGCCGCGCGGGGTCTCGAAGTGGTACTCGCAGCAGTCGCGGGAGAACACCACGCCCTCGGCGTCGCGGTCGAAGACGTGCGTGCGGATCTGCACCAGGGGATAGGCGGCGCGGGCCAGGACCCCGACGTCGATGCCGCGCACGTCGTTGCCGTCGATCACCATCACCTGCTCGTACGGCGTCGCACCCACCTTCGGCAGCATCGTCGTGGAGAACATCTCGAGCCCCGGCCGGTCGTCGGCCTCGACCACCGCGGCCACGTCGGCGTCGAGCTCGGCGAAGACGCGGGCGGTGTTCTCCGTGGCGCGCTCGTCGACGGCGACCGTCTTCAGCTCGATCCACCCCACCCAGTCGGC
>JAPSKJ010000157.1 GCA_031177735.1 Nocardioides sp. | reverse complement strand
CCGGGGCTCACCGGGCTGGCCCAGGTGACCGGCCGTAGCGACCTGCCGTGGACCGAGCTGGTGTCCCTCGACCTCCATTACGTCGAGCACCGCTCCCTGTGGCTCGACCTCGCTGTCCTCGCTCGCACCGTGCCCGCGGTGCTGACCGGACGGGGGGCCTACTGATGAAGGTCCTCGTCACCGGCGGTGCCGGCTACATCGGCTCGACGACGTGCACCGCGCTGGAGCGTGCGGGGCATGTTCCGGTCGTGCTCGACTCCCTGCTCACCGGGCCGCTCGCCTTCGTGGGCGACCGCATCTTCTACCGCGGGGACGTCGGCGACCGCGCCCTGCTGCGCCGCATCGTCAGCGACCATCCCGACCTCGGCGCCGTGATCCACATGGCGGCACGGATCGTGGTGCCGGAGTCCGTGGCGCAGCCCTACGCCTACTACCGCGACAACGTCGCGAAGTCGCTGGAGCTCTTCGACGAGCTCACCGCCCTGGGCGTGCACCGCGTGCTGTTCTCCTCCTCGGCCAGCCTCTACGCCACGACGCCGAGCTTCGAGGTCCGTGAGGAGGACCCGCTCGCTCCGGCCTCGCCGTACGCCCGGACCAAGCTGATGATGGAGCAGGTGCTCGCCGACTGCGCCTCCGCGAGCGACCTGCGCGCGGTGATCCTGCGCTACTTCAACCCGATGGGCTCGGATCCGTGGCTGCGGTCGGGGGTCTACGCCAAGGAGCCCAGCCACGTGCTCGGCCAGCTGGTGATGGCCGCCAACGGGCAGCGGGACTCCTTCATGATCACCGGCACCGACCTCCCGACGCGCGACGGCACCGGCCTGCGCGACTACGTGCACGTGTGGGACATCGCCCGGGCGCACGTGCGGGCCGTCGAGCGGTTCGACTCCGTCATCACCGAGGCCGGAACGCCGTCGGTGGTGATGAACCTCGGCACCGGTCGGGGCGTGACCGTGCGGGAGCTGGTCGACGCCTTCCAGCGCGTGGTGGGTCGGCCGGTGCCGGTGGCCGAGGGGCCGTCCCGACCCGGCGATGCCGTCGGTGCCTACGCCAACGCCGACCGTGCGGCCGCGCTCCTCGGCTGGCGCACCGAGCTCAGCCTGGAGGAGGCGATCGACTCGGCGCTGGCCTGGAGCAGGCACCGGGTCAGGGTGCTCGGCTACGAGTGATACGAGGCGTCCTCTTGTCCATCAGGTGGCGCGGCAACCGGCCCCGAGGAAATTGTTCCTGAAACTCCGTAAGCGTGCGCGCGCTGGTGCGTCTCTTCCATGACCACCTCGTCATGGCGCGCTCGGGGACGCGTGACCGGCCGGTCGGTCCGACTTTTGCGGACCAGGGGACTCTCGCGCACAGACACGCTGCTCCGCGTGCCCGTGCGCGGCCCTGGGCCGTCCGACTTCATGGGGATGAACGTTGATACTGCGCGCACACAGCGAACCTGAGCCACAAGCTCTCGCCGAGGTCGTCGAGCTCAGCTCACGCGGCCGGCCCATGGCCCAACCGACGGATGCGGAGCTGCTGGAGCGCTGTCGCCACCGCGACGGCCGCGCCTGGGACCTGCTGGTCTCCCGCTACGAGCGGTTGGTCTACTCCGTCGCCCTGCGCAACGGCCTGTCGGCCGAGGACGCCGCCGACGTCACGCAGAGTACGTTCGTGGCGTTGATCGACAGCCTGGACAAGATCCTCGAGGAGGACCGGCTCGCCTCGTGGCTGATGACCGTGGCCCGGCGTCAGTCCTGGCGCGTGCGCAACCTCAGCCGCCGCTCCATCCCGCTGGAGCACGCTCCCGAGTCCGTCGAGGACCCCCATGCCGGCTGGGAGGCGGTCGTCGATCTGCACGACGCCCTCGCCGTGCTGGGCGGCACCTGCCGCGAGCTGCTGCAGTGGCTCTACCTGGACGCCGAGGAGCCCAGCTACGCCGAGATCGCCCGCCGGCTCGACCGCTCGATCGGCGGCATCGGGCCGCTGCGCGGCCGCTGTCTCGACAAGCTGCGGCAGATCCTGGTCGAGGAGGCGCCGACCGGCGCCGCGCGTGGACAGGGGACCGGCCGATGAGCACGCGGCTCACCTTCACGGTGCTCCTCGACTGGGTGGAGGGTCGCCTCGACCGCGACACGGCGAGCGACGTCGCCGACCTGGTGGCGCACGCCGACGCCGAGACACGCACCACCGTCGACTGGATCCGGCAGTTCCACCACGACGCACGCCTGCTGCCACTCGTGGCGCCGCCCGCTGACCTCAGCGAACGACTGCGCGCGCTCTTCCCGGCAGCAGTGGCGCCGCACGCAGCGGAGGGCTGGCGCGACGCTGAGCTGCTCTACGACACCCGTCTCCCACAGGCCGCAGCCGGTGTCCGCGCCGGCGCCGGTGCGGTCGGCGAGGTGGCGCACCTGGCCTTCGACTGCGGTGACCTGCGCCTCGTGCTGGAGATCGCACCGGCCGGCTCCGGTCGGGTGGACCTGCGCGGCATGATCGCGCCGTTCACCGCCCAGACCCGCGCCGACGTCTGGTTGGTGGGGCCGGTCGGACCCGTGCGGGCCAGTCACATCGGGCCGTCGGGCACCTTCGAGCTGCTCGGTGTGCCCGAGGACGTCGATGAGCTTCGGATCACCGAGGACTCCCGACGCGTCCGCATGGCTCTCGACCTGCGGCTCCGGTGAGCGTGGTGAGGTCGCAGCACGACGACCGCGCCACGACCCCTCCGCTCGGTCGCGACGACGACCTCGGCTCCCTGGACAGGTTGCTCGAGGACGCCGAGGACCTGGTGACCCGGGATCCGGCGGGATGCGCAGAGCTGCTCGAACGGGCCGATCAGCTCCTCACCGGGGTGTCGGACCAGAGGTCACGAGCGGTCGTGCGGCAGCTGCGCGGCGAGCTGGCCGCCGCCCAGGGACGACTGCACGAAGCCCTGGCCCACTTCCGGCTGGCCCACCGTGCGTGGACCGCGGTCGGGGAGCAGGTGCTCGCCCAGCGGGCGGTGCTCGGTCGGGTGGCTGTGCTGATCGAGCTGGGAGAGCTGGTCGAGGCGCTCACCGTGGCGCAGCGAGTGGTGGAGCTGCTCAGTCAGCACCCCGAGCACGCCTGCGAGGAGGACGCGCGGGCACGGCTCCACGCGACCGCCTACCGGCTGATCGGTGAGGCGCAGACCTTCCGTGGCGAGCAGGACCGTGGGATGGCGTCCTACACCCTCGCGGAGAACCTCTTCCGGGCGTTGGGGGATGACCACGGGGTGGGTCGGGTCCATCTCGGACGCGGGCGTGCGCTGCTGGTCGACGGGGTCGCTCACCAGGCACTCGCCGAGCTCACCCGCGCACGCCGTCATCTCCGCGCGGCCGGGGACCGGCACGCGGCGGATCTCGCCGCCCTCCACGGCGCCACCGCCCTCGGCATGGTCGGACGCCTGTCGGCCGCCTTGGAGGTGCTCGACCTCCTCCAGCCCGCCATCGCCGGGAACGCGGTCCTGCGGGCCGCGGGGCGGCTGGCGCGCGGCCTGGTCCTCCTCCAGGGGGGTCTCGCGGACAGGGCGCACAGCGAGCTGGTGGCGGCCGAGGCGGAGCTCGCCGAACGCGCGATGCTGATCAGGTCCGCAGCCGCCGCCCTGGCTGCGGCCATGGCCTCGCACCGCGCGGGCCGGCTCGAGGAGGCTGCCGCCGGCCACGAGGAGGTCGACCGGCTGTTCGCTGCCCACGGCGCCCTCCAGCTGCGCCGCGCCGCGTGGATCAGCCAGGCCAGGGTGGCACTGCACCGCGGTGACCACGACCTGGTCACCGAGCTGTGCGGCCGGCTGGTCGCTGCTGGTGGATCGAGCGCCGGGCCTGTGCTCACCGCCTCCGCGCACCTGCTCCTCAGCGACGTCGCAACCGACCCACGGGCTGCCCGGGACCACCTCGTCGCGGCCTCGCGAAGCCCAGCGATGCTCGCGGTGCCGGAGATGCGTCTCGAGCTCGGCCTCCGCCGGGCCCGCCTGCAGCGGCGTGACGGTGAGCTTCTGGCGGCGCTGGAGGAGCTGCGCCGCACCGCCGAGATCGGCCGCGCCTGGGACCGGGATCCCGACAGCCACGGCCCGGGGGTCGCCCAGGCCGTTCTCGGCGCAGTGGAGGCCGAGCTGGTCGACGGACTGCTCGAGCACGGCGGCCACGCCGCCACCGTGGAGGCGTGGCAGTGGGCGAGCACCGCGAAGCTGCGGCTCTTCGAGCGCGTCGCCGCGCCGGCCCGCCCGTCGGGGGCGGGCGACGCCGCCGACGCAGCGGGGCTGGTCGACGCGCTCCTGGCGCAGGGCGAGTCCGTTCGCCGCCGTCGGCGGCGGAGCCGGCGGCCCACTCTGCCGCGTGTCCCCGAGCGCCCGGTCCTCGACTTCCACGTGCACGGCGACGACGTGCTGGCGTTCGTCCTGCGGGACGGGCAGGTCAGCGCCCGCCGCCTGCCCGCCGCGGGACGGCACAGCCGCGAGCTGTTGCGCGGGTGGCACCAGGAGTGCGCCCTCGCCGTGGCCGCGCCGGCCGGCCTGCCCACCGACTCGCCCAGTCTGTCCGGGCTCGAGAGGGTGCTCGTGGCGCCGGTCGCCGACCTGATCGCGGACCTCCTCGAGGGTGACGACGACGACGGGCCCCTGCTGATCGTCGGTCACGAGCACCTCAACGACGTGCCGTTCGAGGCGCTGCCTGCCATCCGGCACTCCCGCCGACCCGACGCCGTCGCGTTCGCGCCCGGTCTGGCGGCCGCTCCGGCGCCCGCTGTGGCGCCAGGCGAGGGCGTGCTCGTGCTGGCGGCCTCGGATCGCGACGCGCCGGCGATCGCGGAGGAGGGCAGGGCCATCCAGGACGCGGCGCACGGCGTGGAGCTCTACCTCGACGGCGACGCCACCTCCGAGGTGCTCGCGGCGCGAGCACCCGGGCGGGCCGTGGTCCACATCGCCTGCCACGGCCGGTCCGACCCGGGGAACCCCCTGGATTCCAGCCTGCTGCTGGCCGACGGCAGGCTCACCGCCCGCCGGCTCGCGGCCACCGACCTGCGTGGGGCCGTGGTCGTGCTCAGCGCCTGTGCGGCCGGCGTGCACGCGGGCAGCGGCGTGGAGCCCACCGGGCTGGTGTGGGCGTGCCTGGCGGCCGGTGCCCGGGGGGTGGTGGCGGCCAGCTGGTCCGTGGACGACGCCGCGACGGCCGAGCTGATGACGCACTTCTACCGTCGCATCGACGCCGGGCAGAGTCCGCAGGCAGCGCTCGAGGCGGCCCGGCGGCAGGTGGCGGCGGCTCACCCGCACCCGTACTTCTGGGGGTCCTTCCGCTACGTCGCCGCGCCCGGATACGCCCTCGCCGAGCCCACCTGTGTCCGCGGCGAGCGTCCCCGACCCGTGGACGAGGAGCTCCGCGCGTTCTTGATGGAGCAGCTCGCGTGCTCGCAGCGATAGCGCAGACGTCGGCCCCGCTCCCGTCGTTCCGCACCGGTCTGCGCGCGTCCGGGACAGGATGCCGTCGATGACGATGGAGGCCTCCCGACTCTCCACCGCGGCGGACCCGGACCTGATCCGGCTCGCGCGGTCGTCGGACCGCGCCGCGATCGAGGAGCTCTACCGGCGGCACAGCCCGTCGGCGCTGCGCTTCGCCCGCAGCCTCACCGATGGGGTCACGGCCGACGACCTGGTCGCCGAGGCGTTCGCGCGGATCCTGGAGGTGATGCGGGACGGGGGCGGCCCGACCGTCTCGTTCCGGGCCTACCTGCTCGCCGCCGTCCGCAACGCCTACGCCGC
>JAPSKJ010000156.1 GCA_031177735.1 Nocardioides sp. | reverse complement strand
CCCAGCACGAGGCGGCGCCCGGTGACGGGGTCGACGGCCTTCCAGTCCTGCTCGCCGAAGAGGTCGTGCAGGCGCAGGTGGCGTGGGCTGAGCGGGTGGTTGGGTGCGGTGGCCTGGTCGGGGAGCTCCCAGGTGCGGACGTCGACCAGGGCGGAGGGCACGTGGCGGTGGTAGAGCAGGGAGGAGTCGGAGGAGAAGCCTTCCTCGCCCATCAGCTCCTCGTAGTAGAGACCGCCGGAGGCGTCGCGGAACTGCGTGTGCCGCTTCGGCGGGACCTGTCCCGCCCGGTGGTAGTGAGCCATGACGCCTCCTAGAGGTTGCCGCGACGCTCCTGCTCGCGCTCGATGGCCTCGAAGAGCGCCTTGAAGTTGCCCTTGCCGAAGCCCAGCGACCCGTGCCGCTCGATCAGCTCGAAGAAGACGGTCGGCCGGTCGCCGATCGGCTTGGTGAAGATCTGCAACAGGTAGCCGTCCTCGTCGCGGTCGACCAGGATCCGACGCTTCTGCAGCTCCTCGATCGGCACCCGCACCTGTCCGATGCGGGCGCGGAGCTCGGGGTCCTCGTAGTAGGAGTCCGGCGTCTGGAGGAACTCCACGCCCTCCTCCCGCATCCGGTCGACGGTGGTCAGGATGTCGTTGGTGGCCAGCGCCAGGTGCTGGGCGCCCGGGCCGCCGTAGAAGTCGAGGAACTCGTCGATCTGCGAGCGCCGCTTCGACACGGCCGGCTCGTTGAGCGGGAACTTCACCCGGTGGTTGCCGTTGGCGACGACCTTCGACATCAGTGCGGAGTAGTCGGTCGCGATGTCGTCGCCGATGAACTCCGCCATGTTGGTGAAGCCCATCACACGGTTGTAGAAGCCCACCCATTCCTCCATCCGGCCCAGCTCGACGTTGCCGACCACGTGGTCGAGGGCCTGGAAGAGCCGCTTGGGCGCCCCGTCGCGCTTGCGGTAGGTCGAGGAGCGCGGCACGTAGCCGGGCAGGTAGAGCCCCGAGTAGCGACTGCGGTCCACCAGGGTGTGCCGGGTCTCGCCGTACGCCGCGATGGCGGCGACCCGCACGGTGCCGTGCTCGTCGGTGAGCTCGTGCGGCTCCTCGAGGACGGTGGCCCCCTGGGCCCGCGCGTGGGCGATGCACCGGTCGACGTCGGGCACCTCCAGGGCGATGTCCACCACGCCGTCGCCGTGGGTGCGGTGGTGCTCGTGCAGCGGACTGGCGGGATCGACCCCACCCTTCAGCACGAACCGGACCGCCCCGCTGGTCAGCACGTAGGCGACGTGATCGCGGTTGCCGGTCTCCGGCCCGGAGTAGGCGACCAGCTCCATCCCGAACGCGGACTGGTAGAAGTGGGCGGCCTGGGTGGCGTTGCCGACCACCCAGACGACGGCGTCCCAGCCGGTGACCGGGAACGGGTCGCCCTCGGCGTCGTACTCGACCAGGCCGACCAGCTGCCGGAGCGCCTCGAGGTCCAGGTCGGCGAGGCGCTCCTCGTTGGTGAGGGTGTCGTGGAGGGTCATGTCGATCAGCGAACCGCGCGCAGCAGGCCCTCGCAATCTGCGCATGTCGCGCTGGTCAAAGTGCACAGGGCGGGCCGGGAAGCGTGGCCGAACCTCTCCAATATGCCTAGCCTTGTGAGGTGGCCCACACTCTCGACGCCCTCGACGTGGCACTGCTCTCCGCGCTCGGTGACCACCCCCGCGCCGGCGACCTGGAGCTGTCCCGGATCACCAAGGTCGCCCGCGCGACCGTGCAGAGCCGACTGCGCCGGCTGGAGGAGGCGGGGGTGATCGCCTCCTGGCAGCCGGCGGTGGACGTGGCCAGCGCGGGGTTCCCGGTGCAGGCGTTCGTCACGCTCGAGATCTCCCAGGGGGCGCTGGACGAGGTGGCGCGCCACTTGGAGGGGATCCCGCAGGTGCTGGAGGCCTATGTCACCACCGGCACCTCCGACGTGGTGCTGAAGGTCGCCACCGCCTCGCACCCGGACCTGCAGGCCACCCTGGTCCGCATCGACCAGTCGTCGGCGGTGGTCCGCTCGACCAGCGTGATGGTCCTCTCCACACTGGTCCCGCCGCGCACCCTGCCGCTGCTCGCCGCTGCTGAGCACAAACCCAGCGCGCACGCCCCGGCCTACCGGCGCACTACCGTGGCCCCATGACCGATCCCGGGGACGTCACACGCGAGGTCGTCGACATCTGTCGCGAGCTCATCAGGATCGACACGACCAACACCGGCGACGGCTCGGGCCCGGGGGAGCGCAAGGCGGCGGAGTACGTCGCCGGGCTGCTCGCCGACGCGGGGCTCGAGCCGCAGATCCACGAGGCCGTGCCGGGCCGCACCAACGTGCTGGCGCACTGGCCCGGAGCGGACCCGGCCCGGACCGACGCGCTCCTCGTGCACGGCCACCTCGACGTCGTACCCGCCGAGGCGGCCGACTGGCAGGTGCACCCGTTCTCCGGGGAGGTCGTCGACGGCTACGTGTGGGGCCGCGGCGCGGTCGACATGAAGGACTTCGACGCGATGCTGCTCAGCGTCGTCCGCGAGCGCCAGCGCACCGCCCGCCCGCCCGCACGCCCGGTCGTGCTGTGCTTCACCGCCGACGAGGAGGCCGGTGGCCACCAGGGCGCCGAGCCGCTCATCGCCGACCTGCGCGAGGAGTTCGCGGCGTGCACCGAGGCGATCGGTGAGGTGGGCGGCTTCAGCACCACCGTGCGCGGGCGCCGGATGTACCTCATCGAGGCGGCCGAGAAGGGCATGGCCTGGATGCGCCTGACCGCGCGCGGGCGGGCCGGCCACGGCTCGATGATCAACGACGACAACGCGGTGACCCGGCTCGCCGGGGCGATCGCCCGCATCGGCGCCCACCAGTGGCCGGTCACGCTCACCCCGACGATGCGCACGCTGCTCGCCGCCGTCGCGGATCTCGCCGGCACCGAGGCGACGCCGGAGAACGCCGAGGCGCTCATCGAGGAGTTCGGCCCTGCGGCGCGGATGATCGGCGCGACCCTGCGCCACGTCAGCAACCCGACCATGCTCGATGCCGGCTACAAGGTCAACGTCATCCCCACCGAGGCCACCGCCCACGTCGACGGACGCTTCCTGCCCGGCCACGAGGACGAGTTCTTCGCCACGTTGGCCGAGCTGTGCGGTGAGGGCGTCGACATCGACTTCATCTCCCGTCAGCGGCCGTGGGAGACGCCGTACGCGGGCCCCATCGTCGATGCGATGACCCGCTCGCTCCTGGCCGAGGACCCCGACGCGGTGGTCGCGCCCTACCTGATGAGCGCCGGCACCGACGCCAAGCACTTCACCAAGCTCGGCATCCGCACCTACGGCTTCGCGCCGCTGCGACTGCCCGAGGACCTCGACTTCACCGCGCTGTTCCACGGCGTCGACGAGCGCGTGCCCGTCGACGCCCTGGAGTTCGGCGCACGGGTGCTGGACCGGTTCTTCGACGACTGCTGAGGGTTGTGACGACCGCCCCGCGCGGCGCAGGGGGCAGACCTGTCACGACCTCACGCGGTGCGGACCGCCCGGATCACCTTGCGCCGCAGCACCACGCGCCGGGTGCCGTCGGCTGCGATCCGGACCCGGTCGAGCTCCCAGCCGCCGTGCTCGGCACGCTCGACCAGCAGCTTGGTGACCACGCCACGAGGGAACTCACGGGCGAAGGTGACCTTGTCGAACTCCCAGGTCACGCCCGCAGCTGGCGGGCGACGGTCGGCACGGGACACGGGCGGCTCCTTCGCGGGCTACTCGGCGGAGACGTCGTCGAGCGCGTCGGCGATCTCGGCGGGCAGGGTGAGGTCCTCGGTGGCCAGAGCCACCTTGAGCTGGTCGGCGGTGCGCGCGCCGATGATCGGGGCGGTGACCCCGGGCCGGTCGCGCACCCAGGCCAACGCCACCTGGAGGGGTTCCCATTCCAGGCCCTCCGCGGCCTTGATCACCGCTTCCACGATCCCGCGGCCGCGGTCGTCGAGGTAGGAGTCGATCCGGCCCGAGAAGTCGCGGTGCGCGCCCCGGGAGTCCGACGGGGTGCCGGTGCGGTACTTGCCGCTGAGCACACCGCCGGCCAGCGGCGACCAGGCCAGGATGCCCAGGCCGAGCGCGCCGGCGGCCGGCACGACGTCGTACTCCGCCTCGCGGGCGATGAGGCTGTACTGCACCTGGGTCGAGGCCAGCGCGGCACGGCCGGGCACCGCCCGCTGCCAGGTGGCCGCCTGCGCGGTCTGCCAGCCGGTGTAGTTGGAGATGCCGACGTACGCCGCCCGGCCGGTCGCGACCGCGGTGTCGAGCGCCCCGAGGGTCTCCTCGATCGGCGTGTCGTCGGACCAGACGTGCACCTGCCACAGGTCGACGTGGTCGGTGCCGAGCCGCTTGAGGGAGGCGTCGAGGGTGCGCAGCAGATAGCCGCGGGAGGTGTTCACCGCCCGGTAGCCGCGGGCGCGGGAGATGCCGGCCTTGGTGGCCAGCACGACCTCGTCGCGCGCCACCACCCGGTCGGGGCCGCCGAGGAGGGAGCCGAGCAGCTCCTCGGCCCGGCCGTCGGCGTACCCCGCAGCGGTGTCGACGAGGGTGCCGCCCGCCTCGGCGAAGGCGATCAGCTGGTCGCGTGCGTCGTGCTCGTCGGTGGCACGGCCCCACGTCATGGTGCCGAGGCCCAGGCGAGAGACCTTGAGCCCGGTGGCGCCCAGGGAGCGTTCGTGCATGCGCAGAAGATAGCCCCCACCACGACCGCGGCGGGTCCCGGCTCGCCGCGACCGCCGGGTTGCGTAGGCTCCCGGGCGTGAACTTCCTGGAAGCCGTCGTCCTGGGCATCATCCAGGGGCTCACCGAATTCCTGCCGATCTCCTCCAGCGCCCACCTGCGGATCTTCCCCGAGCTGTTCGGCTGGGGCGACCCCGGCGCGGCCTTCACGGCCGTCATCCAGATCGGCACCGAGGTCGCGGTGTTGCTCTACTTCTGGAAGGACATCTGGCGGATCGGCACCACCTGGCTGCGCAGCCTGGTCACGCCTGAGCTCCGCGGCACGCTCGACGCTCGAATGGGCTGGTTCATCATCATCGGCTCGCTGCCGATCGTGGTCCTGGGCGTGCTGCTGAAGGACCTCATCGAGAAGGACTTCCGCAACCTGTGGATCATCGGCACGACCCTGATCGTGCTCGGCATCGTGCTGGGCATCGCCGACCGGCTCGGGGGCACGTCGAAGACGCTCAAGCACCTCAGCCTGCGTGACGCGATCCTGATGGGCGCCGCCCAGGCGATGGCGCTGATCCCCGGGGTCTCGCGCTCCGGCGCGACCATCTCGATGGGTCGCGCACTGGGCTACGAGCGCGAGACGGCCACCCGGTACGCCTTCCTCCTCGCCATCCCGGCGGTCATCGGAGCCGGCCTCTTCGAGCTCAAGGAGATCCCGGGCGGCCACAACGACTACGGCTGGGGCCCCACGATCGTCGCGACGCTGGTGTCCTTCGCGGTCGGCTACGCCGCGATCGCCTGGCTGCTGCGGTACGTCGCCACGAAGTCCTACACGCCGTTCGTGCTCTACCGCGTGGCGCTCGGCTCGGCCACGCTCATCCTGCTCGCTGCGGGTGTGCTGAGCGCCTGACGGGCAGCTCCCCCCAGCGCCGAGCACTCTGCGCGACCAGGGGCGTCGCGTCAGCCGTCAACGATGCGCTGAGGGCCACTTCCCGTGCCGCATGCCGCCGACACGCCGGCACGCTCCCGGCGTGTCGCGCACCGGCCGCTGCTG
>JAPSKJ010000155.1 GCA_031177735.1 Nocardioides sp. | reverse complement strand
GACCCCGAGGGTCGCAAGACCCTCGCCGACTTCGTCGCCGACCGGCCGGAGCGGCTCTTCCACGTCGGCCGGCTCGACACCGACACCTCCGGGCTGATCATCCTCACCAACGACGGGGACTTCGCTCACCGGCTCGCCCACCCCTCCCACGAGGTCGACAAGACCTACGTCGCCGAGGTCGAGGGCGAGGTGTTCCGACGCACGATCAAGCGGCTCCTCGACGGTGTGACGCTCGAGGACGGTCCGGTCACGGTGACCAAGGCGCGGATCGTGCTCGCCGCCCACGACAAGTCGATCGTCGAGCTGGTCATCCACGAAGGCCGCAACCGCATCGTCCGGCGGCTGATGGAGGCGGTGGGTCACCCGGTGCGGCGGCTGAGCCGCACCCGGATCGGCCCGGTGACGCTCGGACAGCTGGGGCCCGGCCAGCTCCGTGAGCTCACGGTCGACGAGCTGGGCGAGCTGCTCGACAAGGCCGAGCTGTGAGCGCAGGCGACGGCAGTGCCGGCACCCTGCTCGGCCCGGTCGAGGTCGTGGGCACCGGCCTGCTCGGCACCTCGGTCGCGCTCGCGTGCACCCGAGCCGGACTCGACACGCTGCTCTCCGACACCTCCCCGGAGCACGTGCGCACCGCCTCCGGGCTCGGCGCCGGTGTCCCACGCACGCCGGAGGACCGCCCGCAGCTCGTCGTCGTCGCGGTGCCGCCCGACCAGCTCGGCGAGGTGATCGCGCAGGTGCTCTCCACCACCGACGCCGTGGTCACCGACGTGGGGAGCGTGAAGGGGTCACCACTCGCGGCGGTGGCCGGTCACCCGCACGCCGAGAGGTACGTCGGGGGCCACCCGATGGCCGGCAGTGAACGTTCGGGCCCGCTCGCCGCGAATGCGGCGCTCTTCGAGGGCCGCCCGTGGGCGGTCACCCCGCACGCCCGGTCCTCCGCCGCAGCGATCGCGCTGGTCGAGGAGCTCGCCGCGGTGTGCGGCGGCGTGCCGATCCGGATGTCTCCCGAGGAGCACGACAAGGCCGTCGCCCGCACCTCCCACGTGCCGCACCTGGTCGCGTCGGTCGTCGCCGCGCGGCTGGCCGAGGCCCCCGCGGAGCACCTGGCCCTCTCCGGCCAGGGGGTCCGCGACGTGACCCGGGTGGCGGGCGGCGACCCGCGGCTCTACGGCCAGATCGTCGCGGGCAACGCCGAGGCGGTGGTGGACCTGCTCGGCGACGTACGCCGGCACCTGGACGAGCTGATCGCGGCCGTGTCCGGGAACGACCGCGGCCGGCTGGAGGAGCTGCTGAGCCTCGGCGTGGAGGGCACCCGGGCGATCCCGGGCAAGCACGGCGGCCCGCCCGCGCCGACCGGCTCGGTCTTCGTCTCCGTGCCCGACCACCCTGGCGAGCTGGCCCGGTTGTTCGCCGACGCCGGCCAGAGCGGGGTCAACATCGAGGACGTCCACATCGACCACGACCCCGGCCGCCCGGTCGGGCTCGTGGAGCTGGTGGTGGCCGAGGACCGCGCTGATCACCTGGTCGGTTCTCTGGAGTCACGTGGTTGGGTGACGCACCGGTAGGCTGGCGCCCTGTGAGTGAAGCGTGCGGCCGCATCGGTCTGATCCCTGCTCGCCGGCTCCTCGCCGTGCGGGCGCACAGCGAGCGGACGGTCGAGCGATGAGTGCAGTGCAGCAGGGTGTCGTGGTCGCCATCGACGGCACCTCGGGGTCCGGCAAGTCCAGCACGTCGCGGGGCGTGGCGGAGCGGCTCGGCCTGCGCTACCTCGACACCGGCGCGATGTTCCGCGCGATCACCTGGTGGATGCTCACCCACGAGGTCGACGTCCGCGACGCCGAGGCGGTCGCCGCGCGCGTGGAGGAGCCACAGGTCGTCTCCGGCACCGACCCGACCCGACCGACGATCACCCTCGACGGCGCCGATGTCGGCGTCGAGATCCGCAGCGACGCCGTCAACGCCGCCGTCTCGCCGGTAAGCGCCGTGCCCGCGGTCCGCGCCCGCCTCCTGCGCGAGCAGCGGGAGATCATCGCCGAGGCGATCGCCGACGGCCCGGGCATCGTGGTGGAGGGACGCGACATCGGCTCCGTGGTCTGGCCCGAGGCACCCGTGAAGCTCTACGTGACCGCCGACGCGTCCGCTCGTGCCGCGCGCCGGGCCGCCGAGACGGGCGGTGACACCGAGGCGACGCGAGCGTCGTTGGAGGCGCGCGACGTCATCGACTCCGGCCGGGCCACCGCCCCGCTGGTGCGCGCCGACGGGGCGGTCCACCTCGACACGACGCCCTACACCCTCACCGAGGTGATCGACCAGGTCGTCGCTCTCGTGGAGAGCGCGAAGGCGAAGGCGTGACCCCGGGGTCCGTGCTGCCCCGGACGGACGCGGTGCCGCATCCGCCCCGCCACCTGCTGCACAGCCCGGTGCGCCCGGCCGCCGCGGCACTGATCCGACGGCGCTGGCAGGTGCGGCTCAACGGCGAGGAGCAGATGCCGACCAGCGGACCCGTCGTGGTGGCCGCCAACCATGTCGGCTTCATCGACGGGCCGCTGATGGCGATCCTCTCGCCCAGGCCGGTGCACGCCCTGACCAAGCGCGAGATGTTCGTCGGCCGCACCGGTGCCTTCCTGCGCCGAAGCGGGCAGATCCCGGTCGACCGCTTCCACCCCGACCCGCTCGCGGTGAAGACCGCCCTGCGGGTGCTGCGCGAGGGGAACGTGGTCGGCCTGTTCCCCGAAGGCGCACGAGGCGCGGGCGACCTCGCCCGGTTCCACCGCGGCGCGGCCTACCTCGCCCTCGCGGCCGGCGCTCCCGTCGTACCCCTGATCTTCTTCGGCACCCGGGAGCCGGGTGCCCACACCAACTCCGTCCCACCCAAGGGCGCTGCCATCGACCTGGTCTACGGTCCGCCTGTCGCGGTCGAGGCCGTGCCGTGGCCGCGCCGGCGGGAACAAGTGGACCGTGTTTCGTGGTTACTCAGGGAGCGACTGCTCGCCCACCTGGACACCGCGCGAGCCCTGACCGGCAGATCACTGCCAGGTCCGCTGCCACCGACCGACACCGAGATCGACCCTGCCACGGGCATCACAGACGAGGAAGCATCATGACCGAGCACACCGACTGGGCCGACGAGCCGGGCGTGGACCAGGAGTCCACCGGGCCGTTGCCCGTGCTGGCGGTGGTCGGGCGCCCCAACGTGGGCAAGTCCACCCTCGTCAATCGCATCATCGGCCGCCGCGAGGCGGTCGTCGAGGACGTCCCGGGCGTGACCCGCGACCGGGTGTCGTACGACGCCAACTGGAACGGCCGCGCGTTCACCGTCGTCGACACCGGCGGCTGGGACCCCGACGCGCGCGGGATGGCCGAGCGGATCGCCGCTCAGGCCGAGATCGCCATCAGCCTGGCCGACGCGGTGCTGTTCGTCGTCGACGCCACCGTCGGGATCACCGACGCCGACGAGGCCGTCGTGCGCATCCTGCGCAAGTCCGGCAAGCCCGTCGTGCTGGCTGCCAACAAGGTCGACGACGACCGCGCCGAGGCGGAGGCCTACGGGCTGTGGAACCTCGGGCTCGGCGAGCCGTACCCGGTCTCCGCGGTCCACGGCCGCGGGTCGGGCGACCTCCTCGACGCCATCCTCGAGGCGCTTCCCGAGCCGCCGCCGATGCCGGAGGGCGTGGAGGTGGGCGGTCCGCGTCGGATCGCGATCGTCGGCAAGCCCAACGTCGGCAAGTCCTCGCTGCTCAACAAGCTGGCGGGGGAGGAGCGCGTCGTCGTCGACGACGCCTCGGGCACGACGGTCGACCCGGTCGACGAGCTGGTCGAGTTCGGCGGGCGGGTGTGGCGGTTCATCGACACCGCCGGCATCCGCAAGCGCGTCAAGGAGGCCTCCGGGCACGAGTACTACGCCTCGCTGCGGACCTCCACCGCGATCGATCGCGCCGAGGTGTGTGTGCTGGTCATCGACGGCGGCCAGTCGATCTCCGAGCAGGACCAGCGGATCATCCAGACCATCCGGGAGGCGGGCCGCGCACTGGTCATCGCCTTCAACAAGTGGGACCTCGTCGACGAGGAACGTCGCCACTACCTCGAGCGGGAGATCGAGCGCGAGCTGGTGCAGGTGCAGTGGGCGCCCCGGATCAACATCACCGCCCGTACCGGATGGCACATCGACCGGCTCGTCCCCGCGATCGACCGCGCCCTGGAGGGGTGGGAGACCCGCGTCGGCACCGGCGCGCTGAACACCTTCCTCGGCCGGCTGGTCGCCGAGCACCCGCACCCGGTGCGCAGCGGCAAGCAGCCCAAGATCCTCTTCGGGACCCAGGCCAGCACTGCGCCCCCGACGTTCATCCTGTTCACCTCCGGCAAGCTGGACCAGTCCTACGAGCGGTTCATCGAGCGGCGGCTGCGCGAGGAGTTCGGCTTCGTCGGCACGCCGATCGTGCTGCAGCAGCGGGTGCGGGAGAAGCGCAAGCGCTGAGGGAGCCCTGCACCCGGAGGCCACCGGGCGCGCCGGTCCTCAGACCGGCGCGTCGGGGTGGATGCTGCGGGTCTCCCCGCGTCGGTCGCGGCTGGTGAACCAGCCGCCCGGGTGGACCGGGGGCAGCAGCTTGGCGACGGCCAGCGCGACGTACATGACGGTGTTGATGGCGACGAAGGTCGCCAGCACCGCGAACCACGGGGTCTCCAGGGTGGCGCGGGGGAGCAGGATGCCCCAGAGGCTGATCACGCGACCTCCTGCGGGACGCCGGTGCGGGCGACGTGCTTCCACGCCGCCTGGCGGCCGAGCGAGATGTCGAGCACGCCCTTGACGAAGACCACGTTGAGGAACATCGCGTAGAAGAGCTCGGGGAACAAGGTGACGGCCACCAGCCGGGCGCGCCAGCCACCGGCCCAGACGGTCGCCACCCGCTCGACCATGAAGATGGTGCCGATGCCCAACCAGAACGGGAACCACACCCAGGTGTCGACCGACAGCGCCAGGATCGCGAGCGCGACCAGGTAGCCGGTGAGCGCGATGACGCCGTAGCCGATGCCCAGCTGCTGGGCCCAGTAGCGCAGGGTCTGGGGCGTGACGCCGTAGGCGCCGATGTTCTCGACCGCGCCCCGCTGCCACCGAAGCCGCTGGTTCCACAGGGTCCGCCACGTCGGCATCAGCTCGGTGACCACGGTGCAGCCGGGTGGCGAGACCATGAGCGCACCGAGTGACTTCAACGCGATGGTGAGCTCGTTGTCCTCGGTGAGGGCCGCGGTGTCGTAGACGTCGCCGGGGACGCCGGGGATGGAGACGCCGCGACTCTCGGCGACGGTGCGCAGCGCCCGGGGACGGAACAACGACGCGGTGCCGGTGAGCACGAAGACCTTGCCGCGGCGCCGGCGGATGTCGCGGCCGTACCGGAGGTACTCGTTGCGCTGGAACTGCCCCAGCAGACCGTGGCCGGGCTCGCCGTAGAAGAGTCCGCCGACCGCCATGAGCCCCCGGTCGTCGGTGAACCGACGGACCGCCTGCTCGAGGAAGCCCTGGTCGAGCATGGTGTCGGCGTCCATCACCATGACGACGTCGTTCTCACCCTGCCCGGGCAGCAGCTGCTGCAGCGCCTGGTTGAGGGCGCCCGCCTTCTTCTGGCTGTTGCCCACCGTCTCCACCACCTCGACCCCGGCGGCACGCGCCAGCTCCACCGTGCGGTCGGTGCAGTTGTCGGCGACCACGATGACCCGCTCGGGCCGGTGGGACTGCTGCTGCAACGACGCCAGGGTCGC
>JAPSKJ010000154.1 GCA_031177735.1 Nocardioides sp. | reverse complement strand
GCACCACCAGCACGTGCACATCAGGGGCCGGCAGCGTCGCGGACCAGCGTCGCAGCACCGACTCCAGGTCGAGCACGTCCAGGCTCCACTCACTGCGCGGTCCGCGGTGCTTCGGGAACTGCTCGAGGCTCTGCTCGTAGAAGCCGTGCTTGGACAGCTCCTGCCAGTAGCTGGTGGTGATCGTGACCACGTCACGCGCGGTGACCACGAGGTCGACCTGCTGGGCGCCGCCGGTGGTGCGCAGGTCCTCGATCGCCCGCGCCGCCTGCGCGGCGGTCGCGCCGCCGAAGAACTCATGGGTGAGCAGTGCGGTGCCGGGCCAGTCCGCGATCTCGCTGAGCAGGTCCGCCCACGTCATCGGGGCGTCGTGGCCGCGCTCGGCGACCTTGGGGTGCTCGCGGACCACCATGCTGGCGCGCATGTGCTGGCGGCGGCTGCGACCGGGGAAGAGCACACCCTGCTGAGCGAGTCGGGTGCGGTTGTTCCACAGCACCGACTGCAGGTAGGTGGTGCCGGTCTTGGGCAGGCCGACGTGGAAGACGACGCGTTGGGCCATCAGGGAGACGCTTTCGTCAGAGGCTCTGGTGGTAGCGGTCGAGCACGGCCTGCATGCGAGCGCGGGCGTCCTCCGGGAGGTCGGGGTGAGCGGCGGCCAGCGGCACCAGCAGCTCGGTGACGAGGTCGGTCAGCTCCGCGACCCGCAGGTTGACGGCGCGGCACTCCTGCACCTCGGCCTCGAGCTCGGCCACCCGGCGGCGCAGCTCGAACGGGTTGGGCAGCTTCGCCATCAGCGGTTCCTCCTTGTGGGGGCCTCCACGGGGCGGCCCGGTGCGTGCACGGCCACTACGACCACCGCGCGACGATACGGCAGGTGCGCGAGGCGACGGCGCCGGGTGCGACCGGGTCGACCGTCTGGTCGGAATCCTCACGGGTCTCCACCGTGGCACCCGCGCCGGCCAGCTCGGCGAGCACGACGCCGGGGTCGAGCACCTCGAGGTGGCGGTCCTCGGCGTAGCCGTCGGTGCCGGCGCGGGTGAGGAACTCCAGGTAGAGCCGGTCGCCGGGCTCGCGGAGCACCCGGCCGGCCAGCGTCCACAGTGCCCGGCGCCCCTCCGGCGGGACCACGTCGAGCAGGTGGCGGGCCATCATGACGCGCGGGCCGGGGAGGCGGGCGGCGTACGCGGTCGCGGCGCCGAGGTGGCGCAGCTCGAGCAGGTTGCACACCCGGAAGGTGACGTTGGGATCGGGCTCCTCGCGCAGCTTGAGCTCGAAGAACCGGAACGAGCGCGGCTGGAAGTCCAGGCCGAGCGACGGGACCCCGAGGCCGGCCATGTGGAGGACGTCGCGGCCCCGGCCGCAGCCGACGTCGACGAAGGAGCCCATGCCCGGCTCGCGCTCGGCGACCCAGACTGCCAGGGGGGAGGTGCCGCGCCCGCGGTCGTAGCTGCCCGGGTGGTAAGCGCGGTCCCAGGTGGCGCGGCCGGTGCGGAAGCCCCGGAACCATCCGTTGAGGCGACGGTACGTCGACGGCGGCGTCTCGAAGTGGAAGGCGGGATCGGGCGTGCGCCAGCTCGGGCCATAGGTCGCCGACAGCAGCTTGTCGGTGTCGGCCGGCACCGGGAACTCGTGGCCCTCCAGCGTTGCGGTGCCGAGCGGGAAGATCCAGTCCCGCTCGAACGGCACCCGGATCTCGCCGAGCAGGTGCAGCATGCCGTCGCGCAGGAAGCCGCCGAACACGTCGAGCCCGCGGATGCTGCCGTCGGCCTCCTCGACGTCGACCTTGAAGGCGGCGCCGGAGTAGCGGGTGATGGTGTAGCCGGCCGCGGCGAGCGCCCGCTGGATCCGGAAGGACTCCCCGATCACGTCGGCCGGCTCGGAGAAGCGTGAGACGTAGCCGAGGTCGGCGTCGTTGTCGTGGCCGAGCAGGCGGCCCTCCCGGACCGCGCCGAGCAAGGTGCCGTAGGCGAGGAAGCCCTCGATCCCGGCGTGCTCCTCCAGCGCCGCGAGCACCCGGCCGATCGCCGCCATGAGCGGCTCGACGTCGCTGGAGCTCTCGAAGGTGTGCGAGCGCTTGAAGTACTTGTCGAGCGCGAGCGGGCGACCCTGATGGTCCACGTAGTCGATCCGGCCCTCGCCGGAGCCGAGCCGCACCTCCTGACGGAAGAGCACCTCTCCCGTCGCGTGCTCGACCAGGCTCAGCTCGGTGACGCCGTCGAGGAAGCGCTCGAGGGCCTCGGGCCACGGCATCAGCCAGCCCCCGCCGGTGCGGGTGCCGTCGCGCTGCGGCCAGTAGGAGAAGATCCGCCGCCCGTCGAAGAGCACGTCGACGACCGCCTCCCGCCGGACCTTGGCGAGGATGCCCTCGTCGTCGACGCGGATGTCAGTCAACGGCATGCGGCGGAGTCTAGGGCGTCGGGTCGGATCGGGCGTGCGCCGCCGCAGGGGTCAGGGCAGCTGGGCGAGCGCGGTGACCATCGGGTGGTCGGAGGCCCACTGCGCCAGCTCGCTGCGGTCGCGGGTGAACCCGGAGAAGGTGAAGCCGGTGGTGCCGACGATCCAGTCGATGCCGAGGTTGGCGGCCGGACTGCAGCCCAGCTCGGAGTAGCCGCTGCCGTCGGCGGACACGACGGGGGCCCGGGCGGCGATGGTGCACCAGAACTCCTCCCGCTCGTTCATGTCACCCATGAGGACGACGGGGGTGCCGTCCGCGTGCAGGGTGTTGACCCACTCGATCTCACGGCGCAGCGCCTCGTCGCGGTACTGCTCCTGCCCGGTGAACTGGGGAGTGTCGGCCGGGTTGTGCACGTTGCCGAACCAGACCTCCCGGCCCGAGGCGACGTTGCGCAGCCGCACCCACGGGGAGTGCACGATGCCGCCGTTGAAGTAGGGCAGCGCCATCGTCTGCTTGGCGACCAGCTCCCAGGTGTCGGTGCGCCAGGCGATGGTGCGCCGCACGTCTCCCCCGCCACTGGTCCCGGGGAAGGAGTCCCAGGCCGAGCCCGCGAGCGCGTCGAAGGCCTCGGACTGCTCCGGCTCGAACTCCTGGAAGCCGACCACGTCGACGGCGTACGCCGCCAGCAGCTGCACCACGCCCCGCATCCGCTCCGCGCCGGAGGGCCGCGACGCGGCCTTGCCACCGGGCCGGGTGTGGGACGCGCCGAGCACGTTGAACGTGGCGATCCGGAAGGCGGTCGGGACCGCGATGCCCTCCGCGAGGCTGGCCAGGTCCGAGGCGCCGCTCGGCAGCGCCTCGGCCGGCGCGGTCGGGCTCGTCGGGGTGGTCGGCAGGCCGGTGACCACCGGCGCCGTCGGCATCGCCGTGGTGACCTCGGCGCCCGGACTCGCCGAACCGCTCGGCTCCCCGGCCGAGGTGACCTCACCGCTGCCGGTGCGCTCGGGAGCATCCGGGCCACCTCCCGACGACCCGCCCAGTCGCAGCTGGAGGGCGACCACACCGGCCAGCATGGCCACGATCACGGCGGCGACGCCGATCTCCAGGAGGGCGGGGCGCCGCGGCCGCGTGCTGCTCATGCCGCCCCCGTCCTGCCTGCGATGGATGTCCCGCGCCCTGCTCGCCCACGTGCTCGCGGGCGGGCACATTCCACCATGGTGCGACAACTAGGGCGGAGGAACATGCGTCACACGGGTTCCAGGGAAGCGTCGGTGTCCGGCTTACGATGAGCCGCGCAGCCTGCCAGACCTTCCCCCTGACACGGAGCACCCTTTGATGTCCCTGATGACCCGGTCGAGCCGCTCGGACGCGACCCGCCCGCGCCGCACCCTGACCAGCCTCGCCCTCGCCGCCGCTCTGGCGCTCGTCCCGACCGCCCTGGCGCTGGGCACCGGCCCCACCGCGCCGACGGCCGCGGCGACGAGCGCCGCCGCCGTGCCGCCGGCGCCGCCGACGGTGTTCCGCATCGGCAGCTTCAACATCCTGGGTGCCTCGCACACCGAGGGCGCCGACCGACGGCCCGGCTTCGACGGTTGGCGCGAGCGCATGGACCGCACGGTCCCGCTGATCGAGTCCGCCCAGCTCACGGTCGTCGGTCTGCAGGAGTTCCAGCCGCGCCAGTACGACCGGTTCCGCGAGCTCGCCGGCGGCAGCTACGACCTGTGGCCCGACGCCCGCGACCTCGACCACAAGCTCACCGAGAACAGCATCGCGTGGCGGCGCGACGTCTGGACGCCGGTCATCAAGACCTCGTGGACCGCGCCCTACTTCAACGGCGGCATGCAGAAGCGCCCGATGGTGCTGCTGCGCCACAACGGCACCGGCCAGCAGATCTGGGTGATGAACACGCACTCCCCCGCCGACACCTACGGCCCCGCCCAGCACCTGCGCAACCAGCACCAGCAGATGGCCGCCGCGGTGGTCAACCAGCTGCGGGCGCAGCGCCCCGACGTCCCGGTCTTCTACACCGGCGACATGAACGACACCGAGGAGTTCTACTGCCCGTTCACGGCGGCCACCGACATGGAGTCGGCCGCCGACCTCGGCTCGGTCACCAACCCGCCGGCGGAGGCGCAGTCGCACAACTACTACAACAAGTCCACCGTGGCCGAGGGCTGCGGCATGTTCCAGCCGGCCGCGATCAACTGGATCATGGCCTCCCAGGAGGTCGACTGGACCAACTACGTCTACGACGACCGGTCCATGAAGCCGAGCTCCACCAATCCCGACGGCCAGGCCGTCAGCGACCACGCCATGATCTATGCCGACGCGACGGTGCCGGCCAGCCCGGCCCGCAACGCGGGCGTGCAGCGGGTCGTCGTCGTCGACGTGCCGGGGCTGCGGTCCTCGGCCGTGGGCCAGGCCCACACCCCCAACATCGCGGCGCTGCGCGAGCAGGGCGCCAGCACGCTCAACGCCCGCACGCTGGTCGAGAGCACCCGGTCGCTGCCCAACGCGGTCAGCCTGCTCACCGCCAGCCCGCAACGCGGCGGCCACGGGGTGAAGAAGCTCGGCAAGGTCGGCCGCGCCTCCACCATCCACCCCAAGAAGGGCTACACCTACAGCGCCTTCGACATGGTGCGGAACTTCGGCGGCAGCACTGGCTTCTACAGCAGCGACGCCTCCGCCCGGCTGCTGTGGCAGTCGTGGAACAAGAAGGGCGGCCGCCCCGACACCTTCGGTCCCGACAACGGCCGCAAGAAGATCACCTCCAAGGCGCTGGTGCCGACCGACAAGGCGGCGGTCAAGGCGGCCCGCAAGAAGCTCGCCTCGCGCACCCTGTCGTTCGTGCACCTGGGCGACCTCGCCGAGGTCGGCAAGGGCAAGGCGGCGTACACCCAGGCCGTCGAGGCCGCCGACAAGCAGATCGGCCGGCTGCTCGGCGCGATCCGCGGCAACGCCGCCACCGCCCACTCCACGCTGGTCATCGTGACCTCCGACACCGGCGGGGTCGGCAGGTCGGCGGGCAAGAAGGGCAAGGCCGGCAACTACACCGTGCCGCTGGTCGTGTGGGGCCCGACCGTCCCTGCGGGTGGCGACCTGTATGCGATGAACCCGCGCTACATCAGCCCGGGTGCTGCTCAGCCGCCGTACGGCAGCAGCAACCCGATCCGTGTGGGCGGCGTGGGCAACCTGGCGCTGAGCGCGATCGGCTACCCCGCCGTGGTGGGCAGCCGGGTGGAGTTCAACCCGTTCCAGGACCTGCAGGTCTTCCCGCCGCTGCCGCCCAGCACGCCCAACATGCCGCGGTCCTAGCACCCGCCCGGATCCGCCCGGCATGGTCATCCCGGCCGGGGACCGCCC
>JAPSKJ010000153.1 GCA_031177735.1 Nocardioides sp. | reverse complement strand
GACACCTCCAGCGGCACGACGACCTATCCGGTGACCGTCACGCTCGACGACACCGGACTCACCCTGCCGGCCGGTGGGACGGCGGCGGTCTCCGTGGTCGTGGGGTCGGTGAGGGAGGTCCTCACCGTCCCCTCCTCGGCGGTCTCGGGCGGGAGCGTCACCGTGCTCGACGGCGACGGGGAGACCACCAGCCGCGCCCGCATCACGACCGGCCTGGTCGGTCCGACCCGCACCGAGGTGACCGACGGGCTCGCCGAGGGCGACCGGGTCGTCCTCGCCGATCTGGACGCCGCGGTCCCCTCCAGCGACTCCGCGACCGACACGGGCAACGGCGGGCTCGGCGGCTTCGGCGGCACGGGCGGCGCGCCCGCCGGAGGCGCACCGATGGTCCGCATGGGCGGACGGTGACCCCGAGCGACCCGAGCGACCTCGCCCGGCCGGTCGCGGAACAGCGCCCGCGGGCACTGCTCCTCGACCGGCCACAGAGGTCTCACAGGAAGTTCACAGGGCCGGCTGCGAGACTGGCGCCATGACCGCGACCGTCCCTGAACTGACCCGCCCCGACGGGTCGCCACTGCGCGTCCTCGTGGTCGACGACGAGGTCAACATCGCCGAGCTGATCTGCATGGCGCTGCGCTACGAGGGCTTCGAGGTGGCCGCCGCTCACACCGGCTCGAAGGCGGTCGCGGCGGCGAAGGAGTTCGGCCCGGACGCGGTGGTGCTCGACGTCATGCTGCCCGACTTCAACGGTCTCGAGGTGCTGCGCCGCATGCGGAGCACCGACGCGGACCTGCCGGTGGTGTTCCTCACCGCGCGCGATGCCGTCGAGGACCGGATCGCGGGGCTGACAGCGGGTGGCGACGACTACGTGACCAAGCCGTTCTCCCTCGAGGAGCTGGTCGCCCGGTTGCGCGGCCTGATGCGGCGCGCCGGCGCGCAGCGCAGCCAGGAGGCTCCTGTGCTGGTCGTCGGTGACCTGACCCTCGACGAGGACAGCCGCGAGGTCTTCCGGGCGGGCACGGAGATCACGCTGACCGCCACCGAGTTCGAGCTGCTGCGGTTCTTGATGCGCAACCCGCGCCGGGTGCTGAGCAAGGCACAGATATTGGACCGGGTGTGGAACTACGACTTCGGCGGCCAGGCGAACGTGGTCGAGCTCTACATCTCCTACTTGCGCAAGAAGGTCGATGCCGGCCGGGAGCCCATGATCCACACGATGCGCGGGGCCGGCTACGTCCTCAAGCCGGCGACGTGACCCGGCTGCTCCCGTCGTCGCTGGCCGCGCGACTGGTCATCGCCGCCGTCGCACTGGTGGCGGCGGTGTGCGTCCTCATCGCGGTGGCGACCACCCTGGCGATGCACGCCTCGCTCCAGTCCCGGCTCGACGCCGACGTCCAGGCGCTGGCCTCCCGCGCGCCCGCTGTCGCCGGCCCGCTCCTCAGTCCCGGCGGCCCGCAGGGCGCACCCGACTTCGACCGGAGCGGGCCCGGCACTTTGGTGGCGCTCATCGGTGCCGACGAGGGTCAGGGGGTGGTGGCGGGGGAGCGGAAGGCCGGTGACGAAGCGCTTCCCAGCAGCGGTCTGGACGCACTCGGCGACGTTCCGACCGACGGCGCCGTGCACGGCGTGGACGTGCCGGGCGCCGGGAACTACCGCGTCGTGGCCATCGAGGGCAGGACCGCATCGACGGGCGACCCCGTCACTCTGGTCGTCGGTCTGCCCACCGAGGACGTCGACGACACGCTCACCAACCTGATCGGCTGGGAGGCCCTGCTCACCGCGCTGGGCGTGGCGGGTGCCGCGGGCGCCGGCAGCCTGCTGGTACGACGCCAGCTGCGCCCGCTACGCGAGGTGGCTGCGACCGCGCACGCGGTGGCCCTGCTGCCGCTGGCCTCGGGCGACATCGGCGTCACCGAGCGCGTCCCGGAGCGGCTGACCGACGAGCGCACCGAGGTGGGCCAGGTCGGGCAGGCGCTCAACGCGCTGCTGGAGCACGTCGAGGGCTCCCTGGCTGCCCGCCACCGCAGCGAGCAGCAGGTGCGCCAGTTCGTCGCTGACGCCTCCCACGAGCTGCGTACGCCGCTGGCGGTGATCAGCGGCTACACCGAGCTGGTCCGCCGCCATCCCGACGACGTGACCGCCGGGCGGGCCGCCCTGGCGAAGGTCGAGGAGGAGTCGACCCGGATGCGCGGCCTCGTGGAGGACCTCCTCCTGCTGGCCCGCCTCGACGCGGGCCGGCCGCTGGCCAGCGAGCCGGTCGACCTGACCCGACTGCTCCTCGAGGCGGTCGCGGACGCGCGGGTCGTCGCTCCGGAGCACCGCTGGGTGCTCCATGCCGGTGAGGAGCCGGTCGAGGTGCTCGGCGACGGGCCGCGGCTCCACCAGGCGGTCAGCAACCTGCTCACCAACGCCCGCAGCCACACCCCACCCGGCACGACCGTCACGGTGACGGTGCGCGACGACGGGTTCGCCGTCCACGACGACGGCCCCGGTTTCCCCGTCGGACTGGACCCGTTCGAGCGGTTCGCCCGTGGCGACGAGTCGCGCACGGGCGGCTCCTCCGGGCTCGGGCTGGCCATCGTCAAGGCCATCGTGGAGGCGCACGGCGGCCGGATCGCGCTCGCCTCGAGGCAGGGCGACACCACCGTCGACGTGCGCCTCGGCGGCTGAGACTGCCGCGCGAGGCACTGCCCCCGGGTTGCGACGACGACGCCTGGATGGCGGGCACTCCCGGCCGCCGTGCGCAGCCCACTATCGTCCGCTCCATGCGGACTTCGATGTTCACCCGCGACCTCGGCGACGGCGTCGCCCTGGCGCTGCGCGACCTGTCCACGGTGGAGCGCATGCACGACCTGACGGTGAAGAACCTGGACCGGCTGCGTCGGTGGGAGCCATGGGCGCAGGCCGAGCCCGACGTCGATGGTCTGCGGGAGTTCACACGAGCGAGGATGACCGCGTGGGTGGAGGGCCGCAGCATCCCGTGCATCATCCTCGTCGACGGCGTGATGGTCGGTTCGGTGGGCGCCACCATCAACCACTACTCGCAGACCGTTGAGCTGGGCTACTGGATCGACGCTGACCACGAGGGACGCGGTGCGGTGTCACGAGCCGTCGCCGCGCTCCTGGATGAGGTGTTCGAGGACCGGGCTGTTCGCCGCGCCGAGATCCGCACCGGAGCGGAGAACACCCGGAGTCGCGCCCTGGCCGAGCGCCTCGGCTTCGTCCACGAGGGCACGCTGCGAGCGGCGATGCCGGTGGGAGAGGTCCGGCAGGACGTGGCCGTCTACGGCCTGTTGGCGGACTCCTGGCCGGTGGCCTGACCGTGATCTGACCTGGGCTCACCGTGGCCCGGCTCCAGGCCTGAGCACAGCCCGCCCTCGGCGGACTGTGGCCAAGCCGGCGCGCCCCGACCTCACTGCGGCAGCGGTGGGCACAGGCAGAACGGATGCCCGTCCGGGTCGAGCATCACCCGCCAGGTCTCGCCGGTCTGCTCCGGCGCCTCGCTCGCGCCGAGACGGAGGGCGTGCTCGGTGGCGAGGTCGAGGTCACTCACCCGCAGGTCGAGGTGGAACTGCTGCGGGTGCTCCTGGCCGGGCCACTCGGGGCGGGAGTAGCCCGCCACCTTCTGGAAGTTGAGCGTCACCCCGCCTGCCGTCACGGAGGCGTAGCCGTACTCGGGGTACTCGCCGGTGACCTCGCCACCCATCAGGTCGGCGTAGAACCGGGCCAGCCTTCCGGCGTCGGAGCAGTCGATGGTGAACGCGAGAAGCTCGGTGATCGGTGTGGTGGTCATGCCGCCACGATCGCCCGTCGGTGTCGGCGGGTCTTGAAAGAATCCGACACGTGACCTGGTCCGTCGACGGCCCCATGGACGTGCAGGAGCCCGCCCACCTCCTCGACGTACACGGGTTCAGCCCGTCGCTACGACGCTATCCGGCGCCTGCGGCGCTCGCCGACCTCGTCCGACGCTTCTGGGTGCCGGTGTGGTCGCTGCCGCCGGGTGAGGTCTCCGTCCAGCGGGTTCTCCAGTATCCCGTCTGCCAGCTCGTCGTCGGCGACGACGGCGCCCAGCTGGTCGGGCCCCACCGCGGGCTCGGCAC
The DNA here is from genome assembly GCA_031177735.1 of Nocardioides sp. Lineage (GTDB taxonomy): Bacteria > Actinomycetota > Actinomycetes > Propionibacteriales > Nocardioidaceae > Nocardioides. Next base: position 1,656 of record JAPSKJ010000153.1, on the reverse strand, counting down.
CGAGGAGCTGAGCGGGTCGGGCTGGGTGGTCGGCGCCATGCTCCAGCCGGCGGCCGGGTCGCTCCTGCTGGGCCGACCGGTGACCACGCTGACCGACCGCCGGATGGCCCTGCCAAGGCTGGCGCGGCTCGATCCCGCGCCGCTGGTCGAGCAGGTGCGAGCGGTGATGGCGCCTGGCCCGGGCGACGTCGAGAGGCAGCGTGAGGCGTGCACGCTGGTCGCCCGCGCGCTCGGCGGACTTCTCCCGGTCGACGGTGAGGGGCTGCTGGTGAACGCCATCGTCGAGTACGTCGAGGCAGATCCCGAGGTCCAGCGGGTCGGGCAGGTCTGCGAGAAGTTCGGTCTCAGCGAGCGCACTCTCCAGCGGATCACCGCGCGCCGGGTCGGGCTGTCGCCGAAGTGGCTGGTCCAGCGGCGGCGGCTGCACGACGCGGCCCAGCGGTTGAGAGCGGGCGGCCGCGTCGCCGCGGTCGACCTCGCGCGGGTCGCCGCCGACCTGGGCTACGCCGACCAGGCCCACTTCACCCGCGACTTCCGTTCGGTCACCGGCCTGACGCCGGGCGCGTTCGCGGCAGAGCCGGGCGGGAGGTCCGGCTGAGGATCGGCGGGCGAACGGTCCACGCGGCGACGGCCGCCCTCCGGCGAGTGCCGGGCGGGGCGGAGCGCCGCCGAGGCTCAGTCGCGTTCGGACTTGCCGGGAAGGTCGAGCATCCGCTGCAGGCCGACCTTCGCCCACTTCTCGGTCTCGGGGTCGACCTCGATCCGGTTGACCACGACCCCGGCCGCCAGCGACTCCATCGCCCACACGAAGTGCGGCAGGTCGATGCGGTTCATCGTCGAGCAGTAGCAGACGTTGCGGTCGAGGAAGACGATCTGCTTGTCGCGGTGGCGGTCGGCGAGCCGCTTCACCAGGTTGAGCTCGGTGCCCACGGCCCACGCGGATCCGGCCGGTGCGTCCTCGATGGTCTTGATGATGAACTCCGTCGAGCCGACCAGGTCGGCCTTGAGCACGACCTCGTGCTGGCACTCGGGGTGCACCAGGATGTTGATGCCCGGGATCCGCTCGCGCAGCTCGTCGACGGTGTCGGCGGAGAACCGGCCGTGCACCGAGCAGTGCCCCTGCCACAGGATCACCTTGGCGGCGCGGAGCTGCTCGGCGCTCAAGCCACCCGACGGCAGCCGGGGGTTCCACACCACGCAGTCCGCCAGGGAGAGACCCAGCTTGAGCACCGCGGTGTTGCGGCCCAGGTGCTGGTCGGGGAGGAAGAGGATCTTGGCGTCCGGCTTCTGGTCGAACGCCCAGGTGAGCACCGTCTCGGCGTTGGAGGAGGTGCACACCACTCCGCCGTTGCGCCCGCAGAACGCCTTGATGTCGGCGCTGGAGTTCATGTAGGTCACCGGCACGACCTGCTCCTGCACGCCGGCCGCGGCGAGCGCGTCCCAGGCGTCCTCGACCTGCGGCAGCCGGGCCATGTCGGCCATGGAGCACCCGGCCGCCAGGTCGGGGAGGACCACCTGCTGCTCGGGGCCGGTGAGGATGTCGGCCGACTCGGCCATGAAGTGCACGCCGCAGAAGACGATGAACTCCGCCTGCGGACGGGCCGCCGCGTCACGCGCGAGCTTGAAGGAGTCGCCGGTCACGTCGGCGAACTGGAT
>JAPSKJ010000152.1 GCA_031177735.1 Nocardioides sp. | reverse complement strand
TCGCAGCCGCGGGCGACGGCGACGCTGGCGTCGGGCAGCTCGGCGCGCAGGGCGTCGACGACCGTGGGGATCTCGATGCCGTAGGGCACGTCGGGCTGGTGGGCGAGCACGTGGTTGACGAAGGAGTAGCAGCCCATCAGCGCCTCAGGCCGGTCGGCGTTGGGCCCGATGACCGCGATCCGGGCGGCACCCGGCAGCGGGAGTACGCCGTCGTTGGCGAGCAGCACCAACGACTCCTCGGCCAGCCGGCGGGCGAGGTCGCGGTGCCGCGGACCGTCGAGGTCCACCGCGGCGGGCGGGTCGCCGGAGAAGTCCTCGTCGAGCAGTCCGAGCTCCTCCTTCTGCGCGAGGGCGCGCAGCACCGCGCGGTCGACCAGGCGCTCGTCGACGTCGCCGGAGCGGACCAGCGCGGCGAGCGGCTCGAGGAACGCGTCACCACTCGGCAGCTCGATGTCGATGCCGGCGGCGAGGGCCTGGGCGGCTGCCTCACCACGTCCCTCGGCGACGGCGTGCATGACCGCGAGGAACGCGACGGAGAAGTAGTCGGCGACGACGACCCCGTCGAAGCCCCACCGCTCTCGGAGGAGGTCGGTCAGCAGCTCCTTGCTGGAGGCCACCGGCACCCCGTCGACGTCGGTGTAGGAGTTCATCACCGAGCGCGCGCCGCCGTCGAGCAGCGCCATCTCGAAGGGCAGCAGGAACACGTCGGCCAGCTCGCGCGGACCGACGGAGACCGGGGCGTGGTTGCGGCCGGCCCGCGACCCGGAGTAGCCGACGAAGTGCTTGAGGGTGGCGTGGATGCCGGCCGACTGCAGGCCGCGGACGTACGCCGTCCCGACGGTGCCGACCAGGTAGGGGTCCTCCCCGATGGCCTCCTCGGTGCGTCCCCACCGCGGGTCGCGGACCACGTCGAGCACCGGAGCCAGCCCCTGGTGGATGCCGAGCTGCCGCATCGACTCCCCGATCAGCGTCGCCATCTCCTCGACCAGGTCGGGGTCGAAGGAGGCGCCCCACGCCAGCGGCGTGGGGAAGGTGGCGGCCTGCCAGGCCGCGAGCCCGGTCAGGCACTCCTCGTGGACCAGGGCCGGGATGCCGAGGCGGGTCTCGCGGCGCAGCCGGCGCTGCTCCTCCCACAACCAGGCGGCCCGCTCGACCGGGTCGACCGGCCGGGTGCCGTAGACGCGGGTGTAGTGGCCGATGCCGTGCTCGGTGACCTCGGTCAGCCGGGTCGGCTGGCCGGCGGTCATCTCGCCGGCCATCGGGGCGACGACCTCGCCGGCGTGGTCGAGCCAGAAGCCCACGATCTGGGCGAGCTTCTCCTCCAGGGACATCCGGGCGTGCAGGTCACGCACCCGGTCCGAGACCTCGGGGAGGAACGATGCGGTCACGTCGCGTACTTGCCTTTCGGGATTGGTGGTGCGGGAGCAGGCCGGGCGGCCGGGAGCTACGTGGGCTCAGCCCTTCACGGCGCCCTGGAGCCCGCTGACGATGCGCTTCTGCAGGGCGAGGAACAGCACCAGCGCCGGGATCATCGCGATGGTGGTGAACGCCAGGACGCCCGCGGTGTCGGCGGAGTACTCGGTGGAGTAGTCGGCCACGCCGAGCGGCAGCGTCCGCATCTCGCCCTGCAGGAGGAGCAGCGGCAGCAGGTAGGCGTTCCACGAGCCGATGAAGGCGAGCACGCCCACGGTGATGAGGCCCGGCACGCACAGCGGCAGCAGGATCCGCCAGAAGACCCCGATCCTCGACGACCCGTCGATCATCGCGGCCTCCTCGATCTCCTTGGGCAGCGCCATCAGGAACGGGCGCAGGATGACCACCGTCATCGGCAGCGCGAAGGCCGCCTGCGGCAGCGCGACCCCCCACCAGGTGTTGGCCATGCTGAGGTCGCGGGTGATGAGGATGAACAGCGGGATGATCGCGACCGCGGCCGGGAACAGCAGGCCGAGGACGAAGACCATGAACAGGGCCTCACGGCCGCGGAACTCGTAGCGGGCCAGCGGGTAGGCCGCCATCACGCCGAAGATCACGGTGACGCCGGTGGTGATCACCGCGATGACGGTCGAGTTGAGCGCGTAGCGCCAGAACGCCTCGTTGGTGAGCACGCCGGTGTAGTTGTCGAGCACCCACGGGTCCGGCAGGCCGGTCGGGTCGGCGGCGAGCTGGGCGTTGGTGCGGAAGCCGCCGAGGGCGCCGTAGAGCACCGGCCCCACGGTGAGGGCGACCACGATGAGTGCGATCAGGTAGACGAGTGGGTTGCCGCCGCCGTACCCCTTCGTGCGACTGCGCGTCATGCCGCGGCCTTTCTCGTGCGCCGCTCCGTCATCGTGTCGCGACGGAGGATGAAGAACTGGTAGGCGACCGCCATCGCGAAGGAGATGACGAAGAGAATCACCGAGGCGGCGCCGGCGATGCCGTAGTTCTGCCGGTCGGTGCCCTGGTTGACCAGGAAGGTGGCCATCGTGGTGGTCGCGTTGGCGGGGCCACCGCCGGTGAGGATCCAGACCATGTCGAAGAGCTGGAGGGAGCCGATCATCGACAGGAAGCACCAGGTGCGGATGGTGGGCCCCAGGAGCGGGATCGTGATCGAGCGCTGCACCTGCCACCAGCTGGCACCGTCGAGCTGCGCGGACTCGTAGAGCTCCTCCGGCACCCCTTGGAGACCGGCGAGGAAGAGGATCACGGCCAGGCCGAGGTACTTCCAGGTGAGCACGAGCAGGACCACCCACAGTGCGTGGTCGGGCGTACCCAGCCAGCCCTGGGCCGGCGGGTCGAGTCCGATGCCCGACATGATCGCGTCGACCATGCCGTACTGCGGCTGGAGCAGCTGGAACCACACCACGCCGGCGATGACCTCGGCCAGCACGTAGGGGACGAAGATGATGGTGCGCAGCAGCCCGCGTCCCCACATGTCCCGGTTGAGCAGGAGCGCGATCCCCAGGCCCAGCGGCAGCTGGAGCAGGATCGAGCCGAAGACGATGATGAAGTTGTGCCCGACCGCGCCCTGGAAGACGTCGTCGGTCAGCACGCTGACGTAGTTGTCGAAGCCGACGAAGTCCTCCAGCGGACCGAAGCCCTTCCAGCGGTAGACCGAGAACCGCACCGCCGAGGCCACCGGCCAGGCGACGAAGAGCGCGATGAGGGCGAGCGCCGGCGCCACGAACAGGGCGATCTCCAGGCGCTTGCGCCAGGCATCGGACCGCCTGCCGCCCGGCGCCCCCGACCGCCGGGCTGCCCGGCGTGCGATCGCACGCCGGGCAGCCGGGGCGTCGTGGCCGGACACCGCCGCAGGGGCGGGGTCGGTCACTTCATGTGCCACGAGTGGATCACTGCTCCTCTTCGGCGGCCTTCTGGACGGCCTCGACGACGTCCTGCGGCGTCGCCTCACCGGCGAACATCAGGGCGATCTCGTCGTTCATCGCCCCACCGACCGACTCACCGAAGGCGGTGTCGAAGTAGAGCTGGATGAAGGGCGAGCTGTCGCGGACCGTGAGGAGCTCGGCCAGCGCCGGGTCGGAGACCCCGCCGGTCGCGGCCGGGTTGGTCGGCAGGCCCATGTCGTTCTCGGCGAAGCCGGTCTGCACCTCGTCGGAGAGCAGGTACTTGACGAACTCGACCGCCTCGTCGGGGGCCTCCTCGGACACCGCCCACGCGTCCCCGCCGCCGAGCTGCGCGGTGGGGTCGCCGGCGCCGTCGGGCAGCGCCGGGAAGGGGAACCAGGCGGTGTTCTCGCCCAGGCCCTGTCCGTCCTCGGTGAGGCCCTGCATCACGCCGGGCTCCCAGTGGCCGGCGAGCTCCATGGCGACCTTGCCGGTCGCGAGCAGGCCGGAGGCGGAGGTGGGACCGGTCTGGGCGGGCGTGGAGAGGAAGCCGGGGTTGAACGGCTCCGCGTCGATGATCTGCTCGACGGCCTCACCGGCCTGGACGAAGCACGGGTCCGAGAAGTCCAGGCTCTGCACGGCGTCCTGCAGGACGCTCTGCTCGCAGGCGCGCAGAGCGGTGTAGTACCAGTAGTGCGCCGCAGGCCACTTGTCGCCGGCGCCGACGGAGATCGGGTCGATGCCGGCCGCCTTCAGCTGGTCGATGACGCCCAGGAACTCCTCCAGCGTGGTCGGCGGGGCGGTCACACCGGCCTGCTCGAAGAGCGACTTGTTGTACCAGAACCCGACCACGCCCACCGAGAACGGCAGTGCGTAGGTCCGGTCGTCGACCTGCCAGCCGGCCACCGACCCGCCGATCTTCGCGATCTCGTCGGCCGCGTCCTCGGTGAGGTCGCGGGTCAGGCCCGCCTCGACGTGGTCGGCGAGCTCGCCGCCACCGCGCTCCATGTAGACGTCCGGAGCGTCACCGCTCTGGAAGCCGGCATCGAGCTTGGTCAGCATGTCCTCGTGGGCCATCGCGCTGATCTCGATGTTGACGCCGGGGTGCTCGGCCTCGAAGTCGGCCGCGACCTTCTCGTAGTAGCCCTTGCCCGGCTCGTTGTTGGAGTTGTGCCACCACGTGATGGTGGTGCTGCCGTCGGCGGACTCGTCGCTCGAGTCGTCGCCGCCGCACGCCGCAGTGGCGAGCAACACCCCGGCGCTGAGCGCCGCGAGAGCCATCCGGCCTCGTGTCTTCCTCGACATCCTGGACCTCATTTGTCAGCTTGTGGGTTGTGACGCGGACCACGTCGACGGGAACGATGGCAAGCGGAACGGGGTTGTGTCAATCGTTATCGACAACGATTTCGTAACCTGCGTCACGTCCTGGGTGGCGTCCGATACTGTCACCCTCGTGAGCACCGCCGAGGAGTCCCGCCGCCGACCCGGTCGGACCACCATCAGTGACGTGGCCCGGGCGGCCGGCGTCTCGGTGGCCACCGTCTCCAAGGTCCTCAACGGCCGCTACGGCGTGGCGGCCCAGACCATGGAGCGCGTGCTGGCCGTCATCGACGACCTGGGCTACGAGTCGTCGCTGGTGGCCACGAGCCTGCGTCGCAAGAGCACCGGCATCATCGGCGTCCTGGTCGCCGAGTTCGAGCCCTACTCCGCCGAGCTGCTCAAGGGCATCTCGGCCTCCCTGGCCGGCACGGGCTACGAGCTGCTGGCGCACGCGGGAAGCACCGACGTGCACAACCGCAGCGGCTGGGAGCGCCGGTCACTCTCCCGGCTGGGTCGCACCCTGATCGACGGCGCGATCGTGGTGACGCCCTCGATGGTGATCACCGACCAGGTGGACATCCCCGTGGTCGCCATCGACCCCCACACCGGTCCCGACGGCCCACCCACCGTCGACGCCGACAACGTGCCGGGCGCCCGGTCAGCGGTGGAGCACCTGGTCTCCCTCGGCCACCGGCGGATCGGCTTCCTCGGCGGACGCCCCGACCTGCGGTCCGCGCAGCTTCGCGAGCAGGGCTTCCGCGAGGCGCTCGCGGCTGCCGGCCTCTCCCCCGACCCCGACCTGATGAAGGTCGCGGGCTACCACCCCGAGCTGACCGAGACCCCCGCCCGTGAGCTGCTCGCGCTGCCGACCGACCGGCGGCCGACCGCCGTCTTCGCCGCCAACGACCTGAGCGCGATCAAGCTCATCGAGATCGCCGGTGAGCGGGGTCTGCGCGTGCCCGAGGACCTCTCCGTCGTCGGCTTCGACAACATCCCCGAGTCGGTCGAGTGCACCCCGCCGCTCACCACCGTCGCGCAGCCGCTGCACGACATGGGCGCCGCCGCGCTCGGCATCCTGCTCGAGCTGCTCTCGGGCACCCGGGTCGACCGCCACGTGCGGATGCCCACCGAGCTGGTCGTGCG
>JAPSKJ010000151.1 GCA_031177735.1 Nocardioides sp. | reverse complement strand
GGCGACTACCGGCGTGCAATCGCCGGCGTCGACCGGTTGGCTCACCGCAGGAGGTGGTGAGATGACCACGGAGACGACTGTGGCGACGCCCGAGCGTCCCGCAGGAACGGCGGAAGACGCGGGCACTGCCGCAGCTCCGCGGCGGCGGCGCCCGGCGGCCCCGGTCACGGCCGGGATCAACGAGGTGCGGCTGGTCGGGCGCGTCGCCGCGGCGCCGGAGGAGAGGACCCTGCCGAGCGGGGATCGGATGGTGTCGTTGCGCGTCGTCGTCGACCGGCCGGCAGCGGGCAGGGGCGAGCGGACGTCTCGTCGGCGGGTGGACTCGGTGGAGTGCGCGGTGTGGCAGTCGCGGACTCGCCGCTGTGTCATCGCCTGGCGTCCCGGCGACGTCGTCGAGGTCACCGGGGCGCTGCGGCGCCGGTTCTTCCGCAGCAACGGTGGAGCGGTCGCGTCGCGTGTGGAGGTCGAGGTCGCCACTGCCCGGGTCATCCGTCGCTCAGCCGTCGGATGAGGGGCCCAGGGCTCGGCTTCGGCTGGAACGACGTGGCTTTCTCCGGCAGCAGCCTGCCGGCAAGCACCACCCGTTCCACCTGGTCGAGCGAGGGCGCGGGCAGGAGCACCGCGGTGCTGCGGGGACCCGCCTTGCCCAACGCCTCGGGTGCCGTGTGGACGTGGATCACGTGGTGCGGCGGTGTGGTGAGCCGGTCGAGGATGTCACGGTGGAGCACCTCGACCGCCGGGTGTTCGGTGCTGGGAAGGTCGATCACCAGCCAGCGTCGGCCGTCTCCGGCGACGATATGGCGGGGAGACAGGTCGGCGACGGCCTCCTCCGCAGTGCCGCGGCGGTAGCTGAGTCCTGCGGTGACGAGCGCTGCCTCGAGCCCGGCGAGCGGGAGCCCGCTGAGCACGCGGTGGATGGCGCCGAGGTGGAGCGGGGTGTCGTCGTGGTCGACCAGCATCGCCAGGCCGGTCGAAGCGGGGCCACCCGGGCGACGCCGCTGCAGCTCGAGGTAGGCGGCGTACCGGTGGTGCCCGTCGGCCAGCAGGGCTTGCTTGCCCGCCCAGGCGGCCGCCAGCTCGGTCAGCACGTCCTCACCGCGGACCGCCCAGATCCGATGGCGTTGACCCGACCGGTCGTCGTACTGACGGTCAGGCGGCCGCTCCTGGATGCCACGCACGACGCGGCGGGTGGCCTCGCCGCCACGGTGGGCCAGCAGGATGGGAGCCGGGTTGAGTCCCATCTCGTGCATGCGGTCGGTCAGCTCCGCGACCTGAGCCGGGTGGACCCCCTCGTGCGGGAGCACGACCGCTTCGTGGATCGACGTCGCTCGGCGCGAGACGTCCAGCAGGCCGACGAAGCCACGGATCGTGATTCCCGTGCTCGTGTACTCGTGCAGGTAGACGGCCGGAGCGGCGTCGGCGCGGATCCGGCCGCGGGCTGCCCACGTGTCGAGCCGTTCGGCCGCAGCCCGGTAGGGCCTGCCGAAGAGTCGCACGGAGGCCGGGTCGCCGACCTGCGTGGGGGAGAGGAACAACCCGCGGAAGGGCGCGAGCATGAGCGGGCCCGCCACGTAGGGCGGCGTCACCACGCTGTGCACGTCCATCCTGCGATCGTAGGCACGCACGCCCCACCGTCAGCTCGCTGCCCCGCGGGCTGCCACGATGGGCGCATGCTGTGCGCCGCCGACCGGCCCCTGCGGGAGGCCTACGACCTGGCCATGCTCGATCTCGACGGAGTCGTGTACGTGGGCGGGGAGGCGGTCCCGCATGCCCCCGGCGAGCTCGCTGCGGCTCGAGATGCCGGGATGCGACTGGCGTTCATCACCAACAACGCCGCCCGACCGCCCGCCACGGTCGCCGAGCACCTGGTCCGACTCGGGGTGGAGGCCACCCGAGAGGACGTGGTGACCTCGGCGCAGGCCGCCGCGCGGGTGCTGCGGAGCCGGCTGGCGGCGGGCGCACGGGTGGTCCTGCTGGGCGCCGAGGGCTTGCGCGAGGCGGTCGAGGGGGAGGGCCTGGTGCCGGTGGGCGTCGATGAGGAGGCCGAGGCGCTCGTCACCGGCTACGGCCCGGACGTGCTGTGGCGCGACATCATGCGAGCCGCGGTGCGCGTCCGGGACGGTCTGTGGTGGGTGGCGAGCAACAGCGACCTCAGCATCCCGACCCCCTACGGCGTGGCACCGGGTCACGGCGTCCTGGTCGAGACGCTCGCGCGGTTCAGCGGGGTGGTGCCCGTCGTGGCGGGCAAGCCCGAGCGGCCGTTGCTGGACGAGACGATCCGGCGCGTCGGCGGGGAGCGTCCGCTGATGGTCGGCGACCGGCTCGACACCGACATCGAGGGCGCACACCGCGCCGGTGTCGCCAGCCTGCTGGTCCTGACCGGTGTCAGCGGCCTGGCCGACATCGTCTCCGCGGCACCCGAGCGACGGCCGACCTACCTCGCCGCCGACCTGCGCGGCCTGGCCGAGCCGCACCCCGTGCCCGAGATGCACGGCGAGGTCGTGACCTGCGGAGGGTGGATCGCATCGGTGAGCCGCGACGGCGTGCTCGGGATCGAGGGGACCGGCCCGAGCAGCGACTGGTGGCGTGCGGCCAGCACGGCAGCCTGGCTGTGGCTCGACCACAGCGGCGCGCCGGCCCGCACCGACGGACTGGTGCCCCCGACGGCCACGTAGCCATCCCCGTGGTCGCCTCGAGCGGTAGGCTCGCCCGCATGGACGAGCAGCTCACCGGCGTGCCCACCGAGGCCGTGCGCACCGGCGTCCCCGCGGTCGACGAGGTGCTGGCCGAGGTCGACGGACTCGCCGAACGGCCGGTGGAGGACCATGTCGCCGTCTTCGAGCGGGCGCACGAGACGCTGCGCCGCGCGCTCGATGCTCCGGTCGACTGACCGGCCGTGCCGCCCCGCCGTCTGCGCCTGGATGCCGAGCTCGTCCGGCGCAAGCTCGCCCGCTCGCGCGAGCACGCGAGCGAGCTCATTGCCGCCCAGCGCGTCACCGTCGCGGGCGTCTTGGCGACCAAGCCCGCCACCGGCGTGACCACCGACGCCGCCATCGTGGTGAAGGAGGATCCCGACCGCCCCGACTACGTCTCCCGCGGCGGCCACAAGCTCGCCGGCGCGCTGGCGGCGTTCGCTCCGCTCGGGCTCACCGTCGAGGGTCGCCGCTGCCTCGACGCAGGTGCGTCGACCGGAGGCTTCACCGACGTCCTCCTGCGCCACGGCGCCGCCCAGGTGGTGGCGGTCGACGTCGGGTACGGGCAGCTCGCGTGGCGGCTGCAGCAGGACGACCGGGTCGAGGTGCACGACCGCACCAACGTCCGCGACCTCACCGCGGACTTGATCGGCGGGCCGGTCGACGTCGTGGTCGGTGACCTGTCGTTCATCTCCCTCGAGCTGGTGCTCGACGCGCTGCTGGGCGTCACCGCGCCCGACGGTGACCTGGCGCTCATGGTCAAGCCGCAGTTCGAGGTCGGCAAGGAGCGGGTGGGCAAGGGTGGAGTCGTCCGCGACCCCGGTCTGCGTGCCGAGGCGGTCAACGCGGTCGCCGGCTCCGCCGCCCGCCGCGGGTGGGGAGCGCGTGCGGTGACCACCAGCCCGCTCCCCGGACCCTCGGGCAACGTGGAGTTCTTCCTCTGGCTGCGTCGTGGTGAGGCAGGCATCGACGCCGCCGCTATCGAGCAGGCCGTGCGGGACCAGGTCGGGCTGTCGGACCCGGATGAGAAGGTGGACCCGTGAGCTCCCACGACCAGCCGTCCGGCGCCCCCCGCCGCGTCCTGGTGCTGACCCATACCGGTCGCGAGGAGGCCAGGGAGGTCGCGCTGGCCTGCTGCGCCTCGCTCACCGGCCACGGCATCGTCGTGCGGCTGCCCGAGGGGGAGGCGGACGAGCTCGGGATCGACCCCGCGGCGTACGACCCTCCTCTCGAGGTCGTGCCAGGCACCGGGGCGGGTGAGGAGTGCGAGCTGGTGCTGGTCATCGGTGGCGACGGCACGATCCTGCGCGCCGCGGAGGTCACCTACGCGAGCGGCATCCCGCTGCTGGGGGTCAACCTCGGGCACGTCGGCTTCTTGGCCGAGGCGGAGCCCGACGACGTCGAGTCCACCATCGACGCCATCGTCCACCGGCGCTACACCTCCGAGGAGCGGATGACCCTCGACGTGCGCGCGTTCCACGACGGCGAGGAGGTCTTCCGCACCTTCGCGCTCAACGAGGTCAGCGTCGAGAAGGCCGCCCGCGAGCGGATGCTCGAGGTCGTGGTGGAGATCGATGGTCGGCCGCTGTCGCGCTGGGGCTGCGACGGGGTGGTGTGTGCGACGCCCACCGGCTCCACTGCCTACAACTTCAGCGCAGGCGGGCCCATCGTGTGGCCCGCGGTCGAGGCGCTGCTCCTCGTGCCGATCAGCGCACATGCGCTGTTCGCCCGACCGATGGTCGTCGCCCCCACCTCGCGCCTCGCCGTCGAGGTCATCGCGAAGACCGACGGCGCTGGCGTGCTGTGGGCCGACGGCCGCCGCGCGGTCGACCTGCCGCCGGGCGCCCGCATCGAGGTGACTCGCGGCACCGCGCCGGTCCGGCTGGTCCGGCTGCACGAGGCGCCGTTCACCGACCGGCTGGTCGCCAAGTTCGGCCTGCCCGTGGAGGGTTGGCGCGGCGCCGCTGAGCGACGCAGGAGGGCCCTGGAGGATGCTTGAGGAGATCCGCATCTCGTCGCTCGGGGTGATCGACTCCTCCACCCTCGAGCTCGGACCAGGACTGACGGTCATCACCGGTGAGACCGGCGCGGGCAAGACCATGATCGTGACCGCCCTCGGCCTGCTGCTGGGTGGTCGGGCCGACTCGGGGGCTGTGCGGGCCGGTGCCAAGCAGGCGCGCATCGAGGGCGTGGTCGACACGCGTTCCCTGCCCGACTTCGCCGCCGCCGTCGACGAGGCAGGAGGTGAGGTGGAGGACGGCCGGGTCGTGCTCGCCCGTACCGTCGCCGCCGAGGGGCGCTCCCGAGCCTTCGCCGGGGGCGCATCGGTGCCCGTGGCCACCCTCGCCGACCTGGCGGAGCCGCTGGTCGCCGTGCACGGTCAGTCCGACCAGCACCGGCTCCTCCAGCCGCGCGCCCAGCGCGAGGCCCTCGACCGGTTCGGTGGCGCGCCGCTGGCACGGCTGCTGGCGGCGTACTCCGCGATCCACGACCGGCTCTCCACGTGTGAGGCCGAGCTGGCCGAGGTCACCGCCACCGCCCGCGAGCGCGTCCGCGAGGCCGACCTGCTCCGGTTCGGCCTCGGCGAGATCGAGGCCGTGGACCCCCAGCCGGGCGAGGATGCGGCCCTGGCCGCCGAAGAGGCACGTCTCGGCTTCGCCGACACCCTGCGCACGGCGGCGGAACAGGCCCGCGAGGCGCTCTCCAGCGAGACCGTCGGCGCACCGGACGCCCTCTCCGCCGCAGCCGAGGCGCGGCGGGCACTCGACGGCGTGCGGCAGCACGATCCCGAGGCCGGTGAGCTCGCCGACCGGCTGACCGAGCTCACCTACCTGCTCTCCGACCTGGCCGCCGACGTCGCGTCCTACGCCACCCGGATCGACACCGACCCACTCCGGCTCGCCTCGGTCTCCGAGCGCCGCGCCGCGCTGACCGCGCTCACCCGCAAGTACGGCGAGACGATCGACGAGGTGCTGGCCTGGTCGGCGCAGGCCGCGACGCGACTGCTCGACCTCGACGGCACCGACGAGCGCATCGAGCAGCTCCGCGCCGAGCGGGCCGACCTGCGCGGGCAGCTCGCCTCGGCCGCCGCGGCACTCTCGGC